>JANNPG010000459.1:0-10221 GCA_031399805.1 Betaproteobacteria bacterium
CGCAGGGCACAAAGACGGTCACCGGTACCGTGGCCGGAGTAGCGATGGGCCAGTATGCGCAGCTCTCGCTGGGTGGCGCCTCTGCGACGTACGCCGGCGTGGGGAGCCCGAACGTCACCTTCCGCGACGTGGCCAGCGGCACCGTGGACTTTGTCGGCACCCGCCCGGCAGGCACCGCGTGCTGCTGCTCGAGGGCGGGCGGCGCGACACCAACCCCTGGATCCACATTCCGCTGGGCGTGGGCAAGCTGCTCACCAACGAGCGCTGGGCGTGGCGGTTCGAGACCGAACCGCAGGCCGAGCTGAAGGGAATGAAGCTCTACTGGCCGCGCGGCAAGACGCTCGGCGGCTCGAGCGCCATCAACGGGATGGCCTACGTGTGGGGCGACCCGGCGGAGTACGACCGTTGGCGCGACATGGGCTGCGCCGGCTGGGGCTTCGCCGACCTGCACTCCTATTTCCAGAAGCTCGAGAACAACCCCTACACGACCCAGCCGGGCCGCGGCCACGCGGGCCCGATCCGCATCACCGACCGAAAGCTGCGCGAGCGCGACGCCCTCTCCGATGGCTTCGTCGCCGCGTGCCAGGAGGCCGGTATCGCCGAGACGCCCGACTACAACGTCGTGAGCTACGAGGGCGTGCGCTACCTCGAGCAGAGCGCGCACGCGGGCCGGCGCTGGAGCACCGCCGTGGGATACCTGCGGCCGGCAGCAAGCCGCAAGAACCTCGAGGTGGTCACCGAGGCGCTGGTGCACCGCGTCCTCTTCGAGGGCGCCGCGGCCTGCGGCGTCGAGTATCTGAAGGACGGGCGCAGCGTGAAGGCGAGCGCGGCGAAGGAAGTGCTGGTGTGCGCCGGCGCCATCCAGTCGCCGCAGGTGCTGGAGCTCTCCGGCATCGGTGATGCGCGACGCCTGGGCGACCTAGGCATCCCGGTGGTGGCGGACCGGCCCGCGGTGGGCGAAAACCTCATCGACCACCTGCAGTTGCGCTGCACCTACGAATGCACGCTGCCCATCACCATCAACGACATCATGCGCAGCTTCTGGCACCGCATGCGGGTGGGACTGCAGTACGTGGCGACCCGCAAGGGCCTGATGGCCGGGACATCCTCGACCGCGCACGCGATCACGCGCACGGACGCGGCGAGCGGCGCGCCCGACGTGATGATCCGCATCTATCACATCAGCGGCAAGGACCGGTACTCGCGCTCGGCCTCCGGGGGCATCGACGAATTCCCGGGATTCTCGATCGGCGGCTTCCAGCTGCATCCGAAATCGCGCGGGTCGATCCACGCGAAGAGCGCCGACCCGCGCGAGTTCCCGCGCATCGAGCCGAACTATTTCACCGACGAGCTCGACCGCCGCACGGGGGTCGCGATGCTGCGGCTCATCCGCCAGGTTGCGGAGCAGCCCGCGATGAAGGCGCTGATCGTGCGCGAGACGCGCCCGGGCCCCGAGGTGCGCGACGAGGCCGGCATGCTCGACTATGCGCGTGGCAGCGGGCAGACCGCATGGCATACCGTGGGCACCTGCCGCATGGGGTCTGCCTCGGACTCCGTGGTGGACGCGAAGCTGCGCGTGCACGGCGTCCAGAAGCTGCGCGTGATCGACGCCTCCGTGATGCCGACGATCCCTTCCTCCAACACCAACGCGCCGTCGATCATGATCGGCGAGAAGGGAGCCGATCTTGTCCTCGCCGACGCCTGAGTTCCGCCATACCGAAGACCACATCGCCCGCGGCGACTGGAACCCGCTCTGGGACCAGATGCGCGAGTGGGACCCGGCATTCCTCGAGGCCTATCTCGCGTTCCGCAGCGTCCCCCACGCGAGCGGTCCGCTGCCGCCGAAGGTACGCGAGCTCATCATGATCGCCATCAACGCGTCCACGACCCACCTGTACGGCCCCGGGGTGCGGCGCCACATCCAGCAGGCGCTTTCCCACGGGGCGACACGCGACGAGATCCTGCAGACGATCCAGCTCACGACGGTGCTGGGCATCCACGCGTGCAACCTTGCCGTGCCGATCCTGGCCGAGGAAACCGCGCGGCAGAAGTAGCCGCCGGGGAACCTAGGGCGTGACGCCCGAGCGTGCCTTGATGCCCACGGTCGTCGCCAGGCGCCCTTGCATCGCATCGATGAAACGGCAGAGGTAAGCGCGGGTCTCGCGCGGATCGATCACGTCCTCCACCGCGAACGCTTCCGCCGTCAGCAGCGGCGAGGCGAAGGTGCGCAGCTCGGCCTCGATCTCCTGCAACCGCTTGGCGGGATCGGCTGCGGCGGCGATCTCGCGCCGGAACGCAACTGCGGCGCCGCCTTCCACCGGCAGCGAGCCCCACTCCGCCGATGGCCATGCGATCTTGAAGTCGAGGCCGTTCTTGTCTGTCGTGCCCATGCCCGCCATGCCGTAGCATTTGCGGATCACCACCGTCAGCATTGGCACCGTCAGTTGCAGTCCGACATAGACCGCGCGCATGCCTTCGCGCAGCGTTGCCGCAGCTTCCGCCTGCGTGCCGACCATGAAACCCGGCACGTCGACCAGAAAGACGAGCGGGATGTGGAAGGTGTCGCACATCTCCATGAAGTGCGTTTGTTTTCTGGCGGCCTTCACGTCCATCGCGCCGCCGTAAACCAGCGGGTTGTTGGCGATTACGCCGACTACCTTGCCGTCCATGCGCGCGAGGCAGGTAATGACGGAACGGCCGAAAGACGGCTGGATTTCGAACATCGAATCGCGGTCGACGATCATCGCGATGAGCTTTTTCATGTTGTAGGCCTGGCGTCGTTCGCGCGGCACGATACTGAGCAGGCCTTCGTCACGGCGGTCGACCGGATCATCGCACGGCAGTGCGAGTGGCAGTTGCCACACGTTCTGCGGCAGGTACGAGAGAAAACGCTTGATCGCGGCAAAACAGTCAGCTTCGTTGCCCACGACATTGTCCACCGTGCCTGCCATGTCGACCGCGACATGCGCGCCGCCGAGCGTTTCCTTGTCGATTTTTTCACCGAGCGAACGTTCGACCACGGGTGGACCGGCGGCGAAGATATGGCTCGTGCCTTTGACCATGACCGACCAGTGCGACAGGATCGCGCGCCCGGCAGGACCGCCGGCGGCGGTGCCGAGCACCGCGCTGATGACGGGCACTTCGCCCAGGAGTTCGACCGAACGCTCGAAGCCGTGAATACCCGGGAATACCGTGTAGCCGCGTTTCTGCGCCGAGGTTACGCTGCCGCCTGCGCCGTCGATCAGATTGATGAGCGGAATTCGATACTGGTGGGCGAGGTCTTCGACGAATCCGCCCTGGCCGCCTTTGCGCCGCGTGCCGCCCCAGCTGGTGCCGCCGCGCACCGTGAAATCCTCGCCGCCGATCGCCACCTCGCGGCCGTCGATGGTGCCCAGTCCCATCACATAGGGCGCCGGCGTGACGTTCACGAGTTTGCCGTCTTTATGCGTGGCGCTGCCAGTCAGCTTGCCGACCTCCTGGAACGAGCCGGCATCGAGGAGCCCCGCGATGCGCTCGCGTACCGTGAGCCGGTTTTGCGCGTGGTGGCGCTTGACGGATTCGTCGCCGCCGAGCGCCTCCGCGTACGCGTGGCGCTGCTTCAATTCGTCTGCTTCCGGTTTCCAGGTCATTCACACGTCCTTCAGATACCGTTGCTCGATTGCGCGCCAGTGCGCGCTGTTGACCGCGTCTTCGCGATCATTGAATGTCGCAAGCTCACTTTCGATCGCCGCGGTGTCGCCGTCCCGCTTCAACACTGCCAGCACCTTCTTGGTCGCTGCGATGGCAGCGCGGTGCGTCTGCGATGGGTAGATGCCCAGGCGATAGCCCATCGCTTCGAGTTGCCGCCGGGGCAGTGGCGGGGTCTTCCCGCCTTCGAAGATGTTCGCAACGGCAGGCTTGGTGATCGATTTGGGTATCGCTGCGAGTTCTTCGACATTCTGCGGCACTTCGACGAAGCCCACGTCGGCGCCGGCTTCGAGATACGCATTCATGCGGTCGATTGCGGCCTGCAGGCCTTCGACCGCGCGCGCATCGGTGCGCGCGATGATTACCATGTCAGCATCGCGGCGGGTATCGACGGCGGCCTTGATCTTGCCGACCATCTCGGCCTTGGTCACGAGCTGCTTGCCTTCATAGTGGCCGCATTTCTTGGGGGAGATCTGGTCCTCGAGGTGAAAAGCGGCGACGCCGGTCTTTTCGTACTCGCGCACGCTGCGCACCACGTTCATCGCGTTGCCGTAGCCGCTGTCCATGTCGCTGATGACGGGAATCTCGACGGCCTCGACCGTGCGTGCTATCCACTGCACGACCTCGGTCATGGTCAGCAGGCCGATGTCCGGGTAGCCGTTCGCGCGCGAGTAGCCGCCGCCCGTGAGGTAGACCGCATCGAACCCGGCGAGCTGGACGAGACGCGCGGTCAAAGTGTCGTAGGCGCCGGGCGCAATAATATAACCGGGTGCGGAGATGAGCTGCTTTAACTTCTGCCGTGGGTTCATAAGCAATGCCTTTAATCGAGCCGCCGGCGTATGGCGAGATTGAGCAGGCCGCCGTGACGGAAGTATTCGACATCCTGCGTGGTGTCAAGACGCGACACGAGCGTGATAGTTTCCTGTCTGCCGTCGCTGCGGGTGATGGTGCAATCGAGCTTCATGCGGGCAGCAAGCTTGCCTTCGAGGCCGCAGATATCGAAAAGCTCGGTGCCGTCGAGCGCCAGCGTCTTGCGGTCCGTGCCGCTCTCGAATTGCAGCGGAAGCACGCCCATGCCGGCCAGATTCGAGCGATGAATGCGCTCGAAGGACTCGGCGAGGACTGCGCGCACGCCCAAGAGACGCGCGCCTTTCGCCGCCCAGTCGCGTGAAGAGCCGGCGCCGTATTCCGCGCCCGCGACGACGACGAGCGGCACGCTTTCGCGGCGGTAGCGTTGCGCTGCGTCGAAGATGGTCAGCTGTTCTCCGCCGGGCAGGTGGCGCGTGTAGCCGCCTTCGGCCTGCGGCGTCATCTCGTTGCGGATGCGGATATTGGCGAACGTGCCGCGTATCATTACGTCGTGGTTGTTGCGCCGCGAAGCGTAGTTGACGAAGTCGCGCCGCTCGACGCCCAGCGATTGCAGGTATTCCGCGGCGGGCGTGCCCGGCGAAATCGCGCCGATCGGGGATATGTGATCGGTGGTCAGCATGTCGCCGAACATTGCGAGCATGCGCGCGGCGCGGATGTCGCGCGGCGGTGCAGGTATCGCCTGCAAATCGTCGAAGAAGGGCGGGCGCCGTATGAAGGTGCTCTCTGCCTGCCATGCGAAATTGGTGCCGCCGGGGGTTTCGATGGCGTGCCATTCCGGCGTGCCCTGTTCGATGTCGGCATAGTGCTTTCTGAACAGCTCGGGGGTCAGCGTTGCGGCGACGATGGCCTGGATCTCCGCCGGGTCCGGCCACAGTTCGCGCAGATATACCGGTTTGCCGTCGCGGTCGCAGGCGAGCGGTTCGCTCGTAAGGTCCTTCAAGATGGTGCCGGCAATCGCATACGCGACGACCAGCGGCGGCGAGGCGAGATAATTCGCGCGCACGCTGGGATGGATGCGGCCCTCGAAGTTGCGATTGCCCGACAGCACGGCGACCGCGGCGCGGTCGTTGTCCGCGATTTCTTTCACCAGCGTATCGGCGAGCGGTCCCGAGTTTCCCATGCACGTCATGCAGCCGTAGCCGGTGACGCTGAAGCCGAGCGCCTCCAGCGGAGCGAGCAGTCCGCTGCGCTGCAGATAATCGGTCACCACGCGCGAGCCCGGTGAAAACGATGTCTTGACGGAAGATGCGGATTGCAGACCGCGCGCGACGGCGTTTCTCGCAAACAGTCCCGCGCCGATCATTACCGATGGATTGGACGTATTGGTGCAACTCGCGATGGCGGCGATGACGACGTCGCCGTCTTTGACCGTGCCGGCACCTGCCTTGGGCGGATAAGCCGCGCGGAAAGCGGCCGGTGCGGCGGCAAGCGACAGCCGCTCGTCCGGCCTGCGCGGTCCCGTGATTGAAGGCTCCACCGCGGAGAGATCGATGTCGACGATGCGCGTGTAGTCGGGAACGGGCGTGCCGGCGTCCCGCCATAGTCCCTGCGCCTTCGCATACGCTTCGACGAGCATGACCTGGCTTTCTGCGCGTCCGGTCAGGCGCAGGTAACGCAGTGTCTCGCCGTCGATCGGGAAAAACCCCATGGTCGCGCCGAACTCCGGCGTCATATTGGAGATCGTCGAGCGATCGGGCAGGGCGAGGACATCCACGCCGGGCCCGCAGTACTCGACGAAGGCGGCAATCAGCTTGTGCCGCCGCAGCGTTTGCGTGATGGTGAGCACGACGTCGGTAGTCGTGACGCCTGGCGGCGGCTTGCCGGACAACCGGCAGCCGATCACTTCGGGTATCAGCATAGCCACCGGCTCGCCGAGCGTCGCCGTGCCGCCTTCGAAACCGCCGACGCCCCAGCCGACGATGCCAAGGCTGCCGATCATGGGCGTGTGGCTGTCCATGCCGAGCAGGGAATCAGGGTAGGCGAGGGTGCGGCCGCCGGCTTGGCGTGTCCACACCACGCGCGCGAGATATTCGAGATTGATCTGGTGGCAGATGCCGGCGCCTGGCGCAATCAGGCGCAGATTGTCGAACGCCCGCGCACCCCAGCGCAGGAACGCAAAGCGCTCGCGATTGCGCTCGATTTCGAGCTGCATATTGCGCGTTGGCGAATCGGCGCTGCCGGTGTAATCGACCATCACCGAGTGGTCGATTACAAAATCCACCGGAACGGCCGGATTGATGCGCCGTGGGTCGCCGCCGAGGCGCAAGATGGCGTCGCGCATCGCCGCCATGTCGCCCAGCAGCGGAATGCCCGACGAATCGACCATCAACACGCGCGTCGGCTTAAAGGCGATTTCGCGCTCGGAGCCGCGCGTCTGCAGCCACGCCGCGACCGCGGCGATGTCCCGCGTGGTGGCCGTGCTTTCCGCGTGCTGACGCAGCATATTTTCCAGCACCACCTTCAACGTATACGGCAGCCGCGCAATCCCGGCGAGGCCCATCTCCTCGGCGGCTGCGAGGCTGTAGTAGTCATACCGCTCGCCGTCTACATTGATCTCGCGCAGCGTGCGTGCGCCTTCGATTTGAATTGGCACGTCAGGACGCTCGGCTAGTCGGCATGCGCGCCCGAGGCCTTGACGGCTTTGCCCCATTTGTCGATTTCGCTCACGATGTAGCGCGCGGTTTCCTGCGGCGTGTTGCCCACCGGTTCGGCACCGTCGCGGGCGAGGCGTTCGATCACATCGGGTTCCCTCAGCGCCTTCGCTGATTCCGCGTGGAGTTTTGCAACGATGTCGTCGGGCGTGCCGGCCGGCGCTAGCAGAAAGTAAGAGACCACCGTTTCGTAACCGGGCAGCGTCTCGGCGATCGCGGGTATGTCGGGCAGAATGGCGACGCGCTTGAGGCTGCTGACGCCCATCGCACGTAATCTCCCCGAACGCACGTGCGGCAACGACGTGATGAGCGTTGCAAACATCAACTGGGTGTGTCCCGCGATCACGTCGATCAGCGCCGGCGCTGAGCCCTTGTACGGCACGTGCGTCATCCGGATGCCGGCCATCGAATTGAATATCTCGTTGGCGAGATGGCCGCCGCTGCCGCTGCCCGCCGAGCCGTAGAGCAGTTGACCCGGGCGCGCTTTGGCCAACGCTATCAGCTCCTTCACGTTCTTGGCCGGAAGGGACGGATGAACGTTTAACATCTGTGGCTGCACGGCGACCTGGGTGATCGGCGCGAACGCTTTTACGGTGTCGAACGGCAGCTTCGGATAGAGCGCAGGATTAATCACGTGGCTGTGGTAGGCCAGGAGCAGCGTGTAGCCGTCGGGTGCCGACTTCGCGACGACTTCCGTGCCGACGACGCCACCCGACCCCGCGCGGTTTTCCACCACGAACGACTGACCGAGCGCCGTCGCGAGTTTTTGCGTGAGCAGGCGGCCCAGGGTGTCGGCGCTGCCTCCCGCTGCGGTAGACACGATCACGCGCACTGGCTTTGCCGGATACGTTTGCGCGGACGTGTCAACGGCGATGATGCTGATTGCCGCGGCGCACATAAGAGTAAGAACTCGTGGATGACGTGACATTGGCTTGGTCCTGTTAGCTACGCGCTCCCGCGTCATCGTGCTATCCAGATCAAAAAAAATCTTGAACCGCAAAGGATTCATTTCAATACCCCCTTGAGGGGTACGCGAAGGACGCAAAGGAACAGCAAATTCGTTATTTGGTGACAACCGGACTCCAGCTATATGAACTATTTTCGGTTGGATCGACTTTTATGACGGGTACTTGGTTTCAGATTTTCCTTGGCGTCCTTCGCGTCCTTTGCGGTGAAGCTTTCACTTCTAGAAACTCGTCGGCCAGGTCGAGAGCAAATGCCTGCCTACGCCGTTAGTATGGCGCAGTTGATGCACGTCGAGCATGCGCAAGAGATAGTCGCGCGTCTGATCGGGGCGGATCACGTCCTGCACGGCGTAGATCGCCGCGATATCGTAGACCGAGCTGTCTTTTTGCATCTGGCCGAGCTGGTCGTCGAAACCCGGTTCGCCGGGTTTCAATCCATGCACGACCGTGACCGCGTAGTTCGGGTCCATGAAGCTCACTTCGGCGGTCGGCCACGCGATGAATTCGTCGGAATTGCGCCCGCCGCCCATGTTGATATATGCCTGCCCGTAGCTCTTGCGCACCAGCACCGTGAGCTTGGGCACGGTCACCAGCGCGAGCGCATTCATAAAGTTCATAATCTTGCCGGGCGCGCGTTTGCGCTCGGCTTCGACGCCAATCGCAAAACCCGGCGTGTCGACGAACATCACGAGCGGAATGTTGTACGAGTCGCACAGCACGAGGAAGCTGACGATTTTGTCACACGCGTCGGCGTCGAGCGCGCCGCCCTTGTAGAGCGGGTTGTTGGCGATCAGGCCGACCGTCTTGCCGCCCAGCCGCGCGAGTGCGGTGACGCCGGCCTTGCCAAAGCGCGCTTTCAATTCGAAATAGCTGTCGAGGTCGGCAACGGAGCGCAGGATTTTGCGCATGTCATAGACCTGGGTACGGCTTTCCGGCAGCAGCTTGAGGATGTCCGCGCACGCGTCGCCCGCGCCGGCCGGCACCGGTTTTATCGGCGGCGCTTCCTGCTGGTGGCTCGGCAGGTAGGACAGGAAATTCTTGATGGCATCGAGCGCTTCTTCGTCAGTGTCGACGACCATATCGGCGATGCCGGTGACGTCAGCGTGCACGCGCCAGCCGCCGAGTTCTTCGGCGTCGACCGGGTCGTTCATCGCGAGGGAGGCCAGTAGTGAGCTCGATACCGCGACTATCGCGCCTTTGCGCATCACGTTGAAGTCGGCAAGACAGCAGTACCAGGTGGACGAGCCGTAGCACAGCCCAAGCGCCGCCGAGACCCACGGTGACTCGCGCTGGCGCAGGTACTGATGCGGATCAAGCGCCAACAGCGAGCCCATGCCGCGCGCGCCCATATTGTCGGGCAGCCGCGCGCCGGACGATTCGCCGAGAAACACCAGCGGCATGCCGCGCGATACCGCGGCGCGCTTCATGTGGCCGATTTTCTTCATGTTGGTCGCGCTCGACGATGCGCCCATCACGGTAAAGTCATTGGACACGCACGCGGCTTCGCGGCCGTGGATCTTGCCGTAGCCGGTGATCTTGCCGTCGCCGGGACTTTTGTCGCGCGCATCCGGGTAAGCAGAAGCCGCGAACAGTCCGGATTCGATGAAGGTGCCTTTGTCGAAAAGATAGGCAAGGCGCTCGCGTGCATTGAGCACGCCGGCGGCGCGGCGTTTGGCAAGCTTGTCCGGCCCGCCCATGGCAAGCGCCTTGGCGCGCCGTTGTTCGAGATCTTTCAGTAAATCTTCAAATGCCATAAATGCTCCAAAAAGCTTCACCGCCAAGGACGCCAAGGAAAATCCGAAACCAAGTAATAATACTAGTCATCCCGGTGAATACCGGGATCCAGAAACGACGATCCGACTGAAAATAGATCAAATGACTGGATACCGGTTTTAACCAGAATGACGAATTGGGTTCTCCTTTGCGTCCTTCGCGTACCCCTCAAGGGGGTATTGAAATGAATCCTTTGCGGTTAAAGATGTTTTAAGACAGATGTTTTAAGACGCTTCCGATGCCTCGACGCCGCCGACAGTATCGGCGGTGGTGTC
>JANNPG010000479.1:0-5719 GCA_031399805.1 Betaproteobacteria bacterium
GAAAAAACCGCTCAATCATTTTTATCCCGGCTCCAGCGTGCTGTCGTTCGGCACGGCCGGCTGCAATCTCGCGTGCAAGTTCTGCCAGAACTGGGACATCAGCAAGTCGAAAGACATGGATCGGCTCGCCGATCAGGCTTCGCCGGACGCAATCGCGCAGGCTGCGATCGACAGCGGCTGCAAGAGCATCGCGTTTACCTACAATGACCCGGTGATCTTCGCCGAATACGCGATGGATATCGCCGACGCGTGCCGCCCGCGCGGCGTGAAGGCCGTTGCCGTCACCGCCGGTTACATACATGCCGAGCCGCGCCGCGAGTTTTACGCCAAAATGGACGCCGCCAACGTCGATTTGAAAGGGTTTACCGACGAGTTCTACTTCAGGCTGTGCGGCGCGCGCCTGCAGCCGGTGCTCGACACGCTCATCTATCTCAAACGCGAAACCGACGTCTGGTTTGAGATCACGACTTTACTGATTCCCGGCATGAACGACTCGAGCGAGGAAATCACCGCCGAATGCAAATGGGTCGCCAAAGAACTCGGGCTCGACGTGCCGCTGCACTTCACGGCATTTCATCCAGACTATAAGATGAATGATCTGCCGCCTACACCGCCGGCGACCCTCACGCGCGCGCGCGAAATCGCGCTCGGCGAGGGGCTGCATTACGTCTACACCGGCAACGTCCACGACCGCGAAGGCGGCACCACGTTCTGCCCGTCGTGCCATGCCGCGCTCATCGTGCGCGACTGGCACCAGATCAACGCCTATGACGTGACACCCGACGGCCGCTGCCCGCATTGCGCCACCGCCGTGGCCGGCGCATTCGAGACTTTCCGCGGTCAGTTCGGACGGCGCAGAATCCCCGTCGTCATTAATCGCCGCTGAGCCGGACGCCTGTTTCCATCAATGCTGCGAAATGCCGGCGATGAAACGTGATTTCGCACCGGTCGCACTCGTCGCACTCTCGCCGCAAATGCTGGGCGGCCAGATACACGTCAATGAAAGTTACAAGGTCCTGCCACAGATGGCGGGCTGAGTCCATCGCAATCGGCCACCAACGGGCGGCGTTATGGGCGTTCACAGTTTGTCCGACGTCACGCCGCTCAAGACAGGTGGCTTCGACGAAGCGGACAGTGTTTTCGAAAGCAAGTCGCGTTATTCAGATTGGAAGTTCATCTATACGCCGCCACAAACCCCACCGTCAGGCTCTCCGGCCAACTCAGCGCCTGCCTCGCGCGGGCAATCTGTCCGGTAATCGTTGCGCACAGCTATAGAGAAAATACGAGCCGCAAGCCTTCGTCAATCTCCGCAAGCTGTGGATGTGCGACTCTCCCGATACGCTCGGTGAGGAAAGACTTATCCACCGTCAGCACCTGCGAGACATTGACAACCGAAGGTTTGCTGAGGCCCGTTCCGCGGGTGGGGATACGCACATTGCCTGGCGCTTCTGCAAGGCGCAAATTCGAGGTAACTACCGCAGCCACGACAGTACTGATGCGGCTTGCATTAAAACTGTCGGACGAAATGATGAGCAGCGGACGGCGAAACCCGGGGCCGGACCCGGCAGGTTCCGGAAGTGATGCCCACCACAGTTCGCCTCGCCGCACGTTCAGGTATGCCGCTTGGCCGTATGGTATTGCAATAAAGCGATTTCAGGTTCCAGCGTGGACGGCTCGCGATTTTTCGCGTAAACCTCATTGAGACGGGATGTAGTGAGGTCATTTTTGTGCTTCTCGATGAATTCAGCCAGCGCATTCGAATAAAGCTCGCTGCGGGAAACGCGCAGGCGCGCGGCCAGATCTTCCGCGGAGCGGAAGACGCGGTCGGGGACGGAGATGGCGGTTTTCATGAGTTAAAGTATAACTCTGGTTATACCATACGTCAACGGCTGAAAAACCGTAAGACGGGACAGTACGGTTACTGCACGGTCGATCAGCGCTTGGGCTTCCCAGCGGCCTGTTTTCTGGCTTGTCTGCCGGATCGCACGATTCGTCCTACCGTCGTGAAGTGCACCTTGAAATGCTCGCCAATCTCGCTGTAGCTATATTGCCCCGTATCGTGTGCCTTGAGTATCGCGCGATCGCGGTCCTTGTGTGCGCGCTGGATATGCGCAAGCGACGGCGCTGGCCCGCGCCGCTGCGCCAGCGGGATGTTGATGTCGTCGCTCTGCTGATCCAGTTTTCGCTGCATCCGCTCGACGAAACGCTCGTCCCCCAAGTAGATTTGGCCCTTCAGTTTGTCCCAGGGGCTCTTCGCTTTGACGCCCTGCGCAACAAAGCGCGCGTAGCGCTGGCGGGCCAGCGAGCGGCTGCGCCCGAACTGCGCGAGCAGCGCCTCCACCGATAGCCACTTCGGCACATCCTGCATGCCCAGCATCGCGCGGTAGCTGCTCCACGGCCTGTGGTTTGAGGATTTGACGAGCTTGGCGCGCACCGGATTTAACACGATGTAGCGGCACAACTCCAGCAGATACGCGTCCTTATCCACCAGAATCGCCTTGTAGCGCCCCTGAAACAGATGGCCGACCCGGTGGTGACGTCGGTTCGACCACTGCGTGTACGAGCCATTGAGCTGGCGCATGCCTTTGGCGAGATTGGCATCCGGCGTCTCCACCAACAAATGGTAGTGGTTATCCATCAGGCAGTAGGCGTGCCCCACCCAGTTGAAGTCCTCGATCACCGCGCCGAAAATATCCAGGAAGGCAATGCGATCCTCGTCATCCTCATAGATCGGCTCGCGACGATCACCGCGGGCAGTGACGTGGTAAAGCGCTCCGGCAAACTCCAGTCTCAGCGGTCTGGCCATCGGCGCAGTGTAGCACAGTTATGCTACGATGCTAGACCTGACCCCCTTTTGTCATCCAGTTATGCTACGATGCTAGACCTGACCCCCTTTTGTCTTGACTATCGGCCTGCAAGCCAATGTCCATACGGGTTTCCGGGTGATGAAGAGAAATATTTTCGGCCTACGGGGCTGGCGCGGTTGTGTAGCGCAGGCGCTTCGCCTACTCCGTTAACGAATGCAGGCGAGGCGCCTGCGCTACGAAAACCGATCCACGCTGACCGGACAACAAAGAGTCGGGATAACAATCGACTAAACGCCGGTATAATGCCGGCTTTTTGCAATTAGCAGAATGTTGATGGCAGCACTGCCGTCCGGCCACAAGAGCCGGGTCGGCCCGTTTCACGGCTCGGCTGACGCGCTCGCGCTCGCCGAACTGGCGGGCAAGGTGCGCCCGCTGCTCGTGATAACCGCCACTGCGGCCGACGCGCAGCGCCTGCTCGACGAAATCCCGTACTTCGATCCGCAGCTTAAAGTCCATCTGCTGCCGGACTGGGAAACGCTTCCCTACGACAGCTTCTCGCCGCACCACGACCTCGTGTCGGAGCGGCTCGCGACGCTCTACCAGATCACGCAGCAGGCGTTCGACATCGCGCTCGTGCCGGTGACGACCGCGCTCTACCGGTTAGCACCAGTCGAATACCTCGCCGCGCGCACTTTTTTCTTCAAGCAGGGCGAAAAGCTCGCCGCCGCTGAACTGCGCAAGCAACTCACCGTCGCCGGCTACTCCCACGTCACCCAGGTGCTGTCGCCGGGCGATTACAGTTTTCGCGGCGGCCTGATCGATTTGTTCCCGATGGGCAGCGCGCTGCCTTACCGCATCGATCTCTTCGACGACCAGATCGAATCCATCCGCAGCTTCGACGTCGACACCCAGCGCAGTATCTACAAAGTCGGTGAAGTGCGGCTGCTGCCGGCGCGCGAATTCCCGCTCGACGAAGACGGCCAGACCGTGTTCCGGCGCAATTTCCGCGCGCGCTTCGAAGGCGACCCGTCGCGATCAAAGCTTTACAAGGATGTCAGCAACGGCATCGCGCCGGCCGGTATTGAGTATTTTCTGCCGCTGTTTTTCGAGCGTAGCGCGCTACTCACCGACTATCTGCCGCCGCACACCACGCTGGTTCTGCATCACGACGTGCAGCCGGCGATCGCGCAGTTCTGGCAGGATACGCAGGCGCGCTTTGATCTCCTGGGTGGGGACCGCAGCCAGCCCTTGCTGCCGCCGCGCGAATTGTTTTTGACCGCCGACGGATTTTTTGGCGCGATCAAACCGTTTGCGCGGATAGAAATCAGCGCGGTTGAGAGCGCCGAGCCCTCCGCCCCGCGCGCCGGACTGAACACTACCGCCCTGCCCTCAGTCGCGGTCGATCGCCGTGCCGATCAGCCGCTCGACAATCTGCGGGCGTTTATGGCCGGCTTCGACGGCCGCGCGCTGCTGCTCGCGGAATCGCTCGGCCGCCGCGAGACCATGCTCGAATATTTCGCCGCGCACGGGATCAAACCGGTGCCGTGCGTGAATTTCAGCGAGTTCCTTGCCGGCGATGCGCCGCTGATGCTCGGCGTGGCGCCGCTCGCCGCCGGTTTCTTAGCGGGTGATCGCCGTCTCGCGGTGATCACCGAGAACGAGCTATATGCGTCGCAGGTGCACACGCGCCGCGAACGCGACGCGCGCAAGACCACCAGCGAAGGTATGCTGCGCGACTTGTCCGAGTTGAAGGTCGGCGATCCGGTGGTCCATCTGCAGCACGGCATCGGGCGCTATCTGGGCCTGCAAAACCTCGACTTCGGCGACGGTACGACGGAATTCCTCACGCTCGAATACTCGCGCGGCGACAAGCTCTACGTGCCGGTGTCGCAACTGCATCTGAACAGCCGCTACAGCGGCGCGCCGGCCGAAACGGCACCCCTGCACGACCTGGGCAGCGGCCAGTGGGACAAGGCCAAGAAGAAAGCCGCGGCGCAGGTGCGCGATACGGCGGCCGAACTTCTCAACCTCTACGCGCAGCGCGCGCTGCGCGAAGGGCACGCCTTCAGTTTGCAGCAACATGACTATGAAGCATTCAGCGCTGCGTTTCCGTTCGAGGAAACGCCCGACCAGCTGGCCGCCATCAGCGCCGTGCTGAGCGACCTGCAAGAGGGCAAACCAATGGATCGCCTGATCTGCGGCGACGTCGGCTTCGGCAAGACCGAAGTCGCCCTGCGCGCGGCGTTCGTCGCCGTCAACGAGGGCAAGCAGGTCGCGGTACTCGTGCCGACGACGCTGCTTGCCGAACAGCACTTCAACACGTTTTCCGACCGCTTTGCCGACTGGCCGGTGAAAATCGCCGAGTTGTCGCGCTTCCGTTCACAGAAACAGGTCGCCGAGACGCTCGTAGCGCTCGCGGAAGGCAAGGTCGATATCGTGATCGGCACGCACAAGCTGCTCCAGCGGGACATCAAACTCAAGAACCTCGGCCTCGTCATCATCGACGAAGAGCACCGCTTCGGCGTGCGCCAGAAGGAACAACTGAAGGCGTTGCGCGCCGAAGTCGACGTGCTGACTCTCACGGCGACGCCGATTCCACGCACGCTCGGCATGGCGCTGGAGGGACTGCGCGACTTCTCGGTGATCGCCACTGCGCCCCAGCGCCGCCTCGCCATCAAGACATTCGTCGCGCGCACGAGCCGCGGACTCATACGCGAGGCGATGCTGCGCGAATTGAAACGCGGCGGCCAGATTTTTTTCCTGCATAACGACGTCGATACCATCGCCCACGTCGAGGAAAGCCTCGCGCGACTGCCCAAACGCGGAATTTAACCCGCGTCCGTCAGATCGCCACCTTCCACCCCCGCAACTGGCCAACGGTCTGCGTCAGACCCTGCTGGAGCAGGGTATCG
>JANNPG010000501.1:0-7083 GCA_031399805.1 Betaproteobacteria bacterium
GGAAGCCCGCGCAAGGTCAAGCCGCAGATCATTCACTTCATCAACAAGCCGATGCCGGGCGGATTGCCGAAGCGGACAGCGCGCGCGTTGCTCGACATCGAAGACAACACCGTCGTCCCCATCATTCGCGATCCACGGAAGGTAAGCGAGGACTCGGATGCGGTGTTCTATTTCCCGGGTTGCGGCTCCGAGCGACTGTTCTCGCAGGTCGGCCTCGCCACGCAGGCGATGCTGTACGAGATCGGCACGCAATGCGTATTGCCGCCGGGCTACCTGTGCTGCGGCTATCCACAAACCGCGGCGGGCAACGAGGCCAAGGGTCAACAAATCAGCACCGACAACCGCGTGCTGTTCCACCGCGTCGCCAACACGCTCAATTATCTCGACATCAAGACTGTGATCGTGTCGTGCGGCACGTGCATGGACCAGCTGCAGAAATACGAATTTTCCAAGATTTTCCCGGGCTGCCGGCTCCTCGACATCCACGAGTACCTGCTCGAAAAAGGCGTCAAACTCGCAGGCGCGGATGGTCAACTGCGTGGCGTGCGCTATATGTACCACGACCCATGCCACACGCCGATGAAAACCCACCAGCCGCTCAAAGTCGTCAATCAGTTGATGGGCGTGAAAGTGGAATTGAACGAGCGCTGCTGCGGCGAAGCGGGAACGCTCGCCGTGACGCGCCCCGACGTCTCGACCCAGGTGCGCTTTCGCAAGGAAGAGGAAATGCGCAAAGGCGCCGAAGCGTTGCGCGCGGATGGTTTCGACGGCCAGGTCAAAATTCTTACATCCTGCCCGTCGTGCCTGCAGGGACTCGCGCGCTACGACGACGATGCCGGCACCGACGCCGATTACATCGTGGTCGAAATAGCCAGGCGCCTGCTTGGCAAGAACTGGATGGCCGACTACGTGGCGAAAGCCAACCGCGGCGGCATCGAGCGGGTTTTATTGTGAAAACCTTTGCCGCAAAGGCGCCAAGGCGCGAAGAGAATGCAATACCAATAACAAACGATTTTCTTTGCGTATCCTTGGCGCCTTGGCGCCTTTGCGGCTAGGCTCTTATGTCCTTGGTGGCGTGCGAACTGTGTCAGCAAACTGGCGGCGAACTGCTGTGGCGCGACAGCACGTGCCGCGTGGTGCTCATCAAAGACGCGGATTACGCGGGCTTTTGCCGCGTGATCTGGAATGCGCATGTCAGGGAGATGACCGATCTCGCCGACGCCGAGCGGCAGCACTGTATGCGCGTGGTGCTGGCCGTCGAACAGGCGCTGCGCAATGTGCTCAAGCCGTACAAAATCAACCTCGCGAGCCTGGGCAATATGACGCCGCATCTGCACTGGCATGTGATTCCACGCTACGCGCACGATGCGCATTTTCCTTATCCGGTGTGGGGCGAAAGGCAGCGCGCGGCACCGCAAGACGCCGCGTCCGCAACGGCATTGCGGTTGCGTGAATCGCTTGCGGCCGAACTTTTGAACTTACTCTGAGAAAGCGTTCTAACCCGCTGAACGTGTGAAACAGGCACTAGTTCCGTCTTTTTACAAGAATGTGTAAAGACGTGACCTTCATCACATACACGCGCCGTTAGTGTCGGCTATTGTGCCCTTTATCGGCAAAGCTTGTCCCGGCGAACGTGGGGCATTAAGCTCGCATTTAAACTTGATCAATCGACGGCGCGACGCGGGGTTCATCGGTATTAACTGGAGGCAGGGCTGAAATGAATACCCAGGCGACGTCGCTTAACGCGGCGCAATTGCAGTTTACCGACAACGCAAGTTGCAAGCGCTGGATCGAATCGCTGCCGCTCACCAACGCGCAATCGGCGCAGCGTTCGTTGAGCGAGCAGCTCGCGCTGGTGCGGCATGCGGATATCGCCCCGCTGGAACTGTTGAAGGCACTGGAAATCCTGCGCGAGCCGGTTGATTACGTGCAAAGCGAACTGGCGCGCAAGTACACCGCCAGGCCGCTGCCGCTCGATGCCAATGAAACGGCGCTGTGGACGCGCGCGCTTGGACTGTGGCAGGAACTCATCGACGCCTACCTCGCATGCCGCGATGCTCACGTGCAGGGCGAGCCGACGCTGCGCAGCCATGGCGCGTTGATCGTCATGCGTTGCCTGCACTACACGGCGCGCGCGATGTTCGAGCATTACCGGATTTACAGCCAGGTTCCCACCGGCCTCTGGAAAAACCTGCACCGGCTGTACGTGTTCGCGGAACAAAGCGGCTTTGCGCGCACGCCGGTCGCCGATACTTTCCGCCGGGAGGAAGCAGAGTCCAGCTGCGCCGCCGCTTATGCGCAGGCGTTGCTCGCGCATCTGGCCAATCCGTTCGCGTTGTCCGGCCGGCAGATGGAATTTCTCGCGCGCTGGATCGACAAATGGTCGCCGCAGGTCAACCTCTCGGCGCAGCCGCTGCCGCCGTCCGCGATTCCGGCGCTCAGCGTCGATCTCGCGGGCAGCGCGGGCCCGACGTTTGCGGAAGAGTGCGAACCGGTCACCAGCCTGCGCTATCTCGACCTCGAGCATATCGGGCGCACTTTGCGCCAGACCATCACGCTCCTCAAGCAGGGTCAGACGCCCCTCATGCTCGGTCTGGGCGAGGATGCTCGCCAGCCGGGCTGCGAAAACCTGCTGATGCTGCTCTACATCCAGTGGTGCCGTGCCGGCACCGGTCGCGGCGAACAGCGCAATATGATCGCAGAAAAGGCCCAGGTATGTCTGGGCGTACATGCCGCGCATTATTTTATCAGCGGCCGCTCTTTTCGCGTGCCGGGAGCGCACCTGTCGTGGCAGGAAGAGCACGACATGCAGTTGTTCGGCCATATCAGCGAGCGCACCGAAAGCGCGCTCGCCTCCACCGCAAGTTCGGCGGTGGAATCTTGGGACCTTGTGAATCAGAGCAACTCCGGTTTCATGTGCATGCTGCGCGAACCCGATGCGCAATTGCGCATCGGCCACCACCAGCTCTTGGCGGTGCGCCGCGGCGGCAGCAAATTGTTTTATCTCGGACTCGTGCAGTGGCTGCGCGTGGAGGAAAACGGTGGGTTGTTAGCCGGCGTGCGGCTGTTTCCGGGCATCGCCCGCGCCGTGGTGGCGCGGCCGTCGAATTTCAGCGCGCCTTCGGGCATCCACGGTTTCGAGCGCGCGCTGCTCTTGCCTGAAATGGCGGTCCCGGCGACGCCGGCGACGCTCATACTGCCCACCGGGTGGTACCAGGCGGGACGTTTCGTCGAAATATTCAGCGAGCAGAAACAGGTCGCCAAGCTCGTCAATGTGATCGAGAAAGGCAGCGACTTCGACCGCTGCACGGTAACGCTGGTCTGACGCCACGGCGCACGCCGTTGCGTAGCGGCAGGCCCGCACGATTTCCCGAAGAGTTTTCTGATTTGCAGATTCCTGGGGCCTGCTCTACGATTACGGCATGCAGCAGCAGGAAATGTGGGCTCATTATCTGCACCGCCTTGAAACGGCCGGCGCCAGCCGCGACAAGAAGTAAACGGCGAACCGTGGGCGGCGGCTACCGGGGATGATTCCGCCGCTTTCGCGGTATGCTAAGAGTCCGTAACAGCATGAAACACGTGTGCGTTGCAGCCAGAATTGGTGATGGCAAGGCGCCCGGCGCAGCGAATATCCAGTATATTCGCAAGACGAGCAACGCGGCCAGCGCCGATTCTGGCTGCAACCCTTCGGGCTGGCACGAGTTTTGGCCCAGCACATTGTCGCAAGCCACTTGCTTAGAATGACTAAGCGGCATGTCTTGCTTCGCGTTCTGAGCCAAAATCGTGACAGCGCATCGCGCGTTTCATGCTGTTACGGACTCTATGGCCATGACTAAAATTACCGATTTCGGGTTCCAGGCGGTGCCCGAGCATGAGAAGGCAGGCCGCGTGGCCGGCGTATTCGATTCGGTCGCCGGCAAATACGACCTGATGAACGACCTCATGTCGGCCGGTTTGCACCGTCTGTGGAAACGCTTTACCGTCGAGCAAAGCGGCCTCAGGCCCGGACAACGCGTGCTCGACGTGGCCGGCGGCACCGCGGATCTCGCCATCCAGTTCGCACGCCGCGTGGGTGCTAACGGCGAAGTCGTGCTCACCGACATCAACCCCGCCATGCTCGCGCGCGGCCGCGACCGCATGCTCGACGCCGGCATTGCGGCACCCGCGGTCCAGTGCGACGCCGAGCACCTGCCGTTCGCGGACGGTCATTTCGATTGCGTGAGCGTCGCCTTCGGCCTGCGCAACATGACCCACAAGGTCCAGGCCCTCGCCGAGATGCGCCGCGTGTTAAAGCCCGGCGGGCGTCTCTTGGTGCTCGAATTCTCGCGCGTGTGGCAACCGCTACAGCCGCTCTATGACGCGTATTCCCTCAAGGTATTGCCGCTGCTCGGCAAACTTGTCACCAACGACGGCGACAGTTACCGCTATCTTGCCGAGTCGATCCGCGTGCACCCGGACCAGGAGCAGCTGAAAACCCTGCTGGAACAAGCCGGGCTCGAGCGGGTCGAATACTTCAACCTCAGCGCCGGCATCGTCGCGCTGCATCGCGCCTACCGGTTCTGACACGGGGTATTAACGCTCACCGGAGGCCATGATGAAACTTACTTCGCTGATTTTCGCGGCAGGTCTGGCCGCCGGCATCGCAAGCGTCGCGGTGGCCGCGACGGGCGATACCTATGTCTATCGCATTTCGAACGGATATAACAACGAGGTACGCGGAACCATCAGCTACCGCGTCGGCAACGTTGCGGCCGATCGCGTCGAGGTTGCCGTGACAACCGACACGCCGAGCGCGGGCCTCGCGCGCACCGAGGTCTATACGCAAGACGGCAACTGGCTGCGCCACCCGCTCGCCAACCACGATCAACTGCGCGAATACGAATTTCTAAAGGCGCTGCCGGTCTATGCACCGCCAGGCGACACCAGCGGCTCATGGTCGGTGCGCGTCGATGCGGTCGATCCGGCGACCGGCAAACGCGCAAGCGTGCGCGTCGATGGCGCAGTGCTCGGCAGCGAGCGCATCACCGTGCCGGCGGGAACGTTTGACACCATCAAGATCATGCGCCGCGTCTATGCGGGCGACTGGGACGGCTTCATGCGCGAAACTCACATCGTCGAAATCGACTGGTACGCGCCGGCGCTCGGCCGTGCGGTGAAAAGCGACAGCAAATCGTCGTGGCAGGATATGAGCCGCTGCGGGCACGGCGGCTGCCCCTGGTTTCGCGGTGACTGGAATATCTTCGAACTCGCCCAAACCAACACTGCAAAGCGCTGATCTCATGAGGAAAACGGGCAACTTCGCAAAGTATAATCGAGATCGGCGCAAAGTTTAATTGTGGCGCCACGCAAAGTTGATAGAATGATGTCCCGATGTCAATTCGGCCAGGAGAAATGATGAAAAAAACGATGATGATGATTGCGGCGCTGTTGAGCGTGGGCCTGCTGTCCGAGGCAGCCGACGCCGCACGTGTCGGCAGCGGCTCAAGCATAGGCAGGCAACGCACGATCACGCAACCCGCGGCCAAGCCGCCGGTAGCACAACAAGCGCCGGCGGCCACCCCCGCGACGCCGGCACCGCAGCCGTCGGGCATGAGCAAATGGCTCGGTCCACTGGCCGGGCTCGCGATCGGCGCCGGGCTCGCATCGATGTTCATGGGCAACGGTCTTGGCGGCGCATTCGGCAGCATCCTGCTGGTACTGGCCATCGTCGCCGCGGTGATTTTTGCGCTGCGCATGCTGCGCCCGAAACCGCGGGCCGAACCCCTGCAATACGCGGGGGCGGGCGCGCCTGCGGCGCCAGGCATGCGGCCTGATTTTTCGACCGGCTTCGGCGGCGGCACGGCGGCGGCACCGGCGGCGAACCGTTTTCCGCCTGGCTTCGACGCGGCGCAGTTTGCGCATCACGCCAAGCTCAACTTCACCCAGTTGCAGGCCGCGAATGACAGACGCGATTTGTCCGCCATGCGCGATTACATGACAGCCGGGTTGTATGACCACATCGCGGACGACATCAAGGCGCGCGGAAATGCGCCCCAGCAAACCGATGTCGTGACGCTCGAGGCCGAAGTGCTCGAAGTCGTGACCGAAGGCGATGTTTACGTCGCGAGCGTGCGTTTTTCCGGCATGATCCGCGAAGAGACCAATGCGGCCGC
Organism: Betaproteobacteria bacterium; assembly: GCA_031399805.1. Taxonomy (GTDB): domain Bacteria; phylum Pseudomonadota; class Gammaproteobacteria; order Burkholderiales; family SG8-41; genus PALSA-1004. The sequence continues at coordinate 6,153 of JANNPG010000501.1, forward strand.
CGCGCCGTTCAGCGAATTGTGGCATCTCGAAAAACCGGTCGACGGCAGCAGCGGCTGGCTGATCAGCGGTATTCAGCAAAACTAGTCTAGTCGCATGACCGGGCCGGTCGACGAACCCACGCGCGCCGGCCCGGGATTGTCCAGGTTGTTCGAGCCGCCCGTCGCGGCGGCGATCAACCATCTGTTGAGGAGCGCCTCGTGGGCGCGCGACCGTCTGCAGCCCTGCGCCGGAAAAATCGCGCGCTTCAATCTCACGCCGTTTACCGTCACCCTCGAAATCCGCGAATCCGGCGAAATCGCCGACGCACCCGCAGCAAGCGCGGCGGACGCGACCTTCACGCTGACCCCTGGTATCGCGCTGCGCATGCTCGCCGCCGATCCGCACGCCTGGCAGCAGGTTGAAGCGTCCGGCGACACCGCGCTCACGCGTGAAATCCTCTACGTCGCGCAAAATCTCAACTGGGATGTCGAAGAAGACCTGAGTCGCGTGTTCGGCGATGTGATTGCGCACCGCATGACGCGCACCGCCCATGAGCTTAAACGCTGGCAGCGCGAGACAGCTGACAGCTTCGCCCGTTCGGCCGCCACCTATTGGACCGAAGAGCGTCCGCTGATCGCGTCGCGCGCGAGCGTCGAGCGCTTTGTGCGCGACGTCGACAACCTGCGCGACGACGTCGCCCGGGTCGAGAAGCGCATTGCGAACCTGGCGCAGGGCAAAGGCGCGAAGCGCGCCAGGTAATCAAAAAACGTCCGTCATTCCATCCGCCGCCGCGCAGCCGGCTTTTCCCCTCAATATTCTTGGCGGATACAGCGTCTTGGCGGTTAAAATCCGTTCATGCTTCTGTTCCGGCTGCTGAAAATCATCGGCGTCAGCCTGCGTTTCGGGCTCGACGAATTCATCCTCGGCCACGAGCGCGTGCGCGCGCTGCGC
>JANNPG010000505.1:0-5572 GCA_031399805.1 Betaproteobacteria bacterium
GGCGTGCCGCTGCGCGACATGGAATTCATGCAGTACCACCCGACCTGCATGCCTGGCACCGGCCTCCTTTTCACCGAGGCGTGCCGCGGCGAAGGCGGATTTCTGCTCAACAAGGACGGGTACCGCTATCTGCAGGACTACGGCCTCGGGCCGCCCGACCCTTCGCCGCGCAATAAGGCGATGGAACTGGGGCCGCGCGACCGCCTGAGCCAGGCCTTCTGGCACGAGAAGCAAAATGGCCGAACGATCGACGGTCCGCATGGCGCGGTCGTGCATCTGGATCTGCGCCACCTCGGCGAGCAAAAACTGCGCGAGCGCCTGCCGCAGATCTACGAACTGGCGGAAGAGTTTCTCGGCGTCGATCCGGCGCGAACGCCGATCCCGGTGCTGCCCGCAGTGCATTACACGATGGGCGGCATCCTCGCCGACGGCAGGACGGCCGCCCCGCTGCCCGGTCTCTATTCGGTCGGCGAATGCTCGAGCGTCGGCATCCACGGCGCGAACCGCCTTGGCTCAAACTCACTGACCGAGCTAATCGTGTTCGGCAAGGTTGCCGGCGATGAAGCCAGCAAGTATGCGAAGACCGTAGCGATCAGCAACCCGGCGGCGCTCGAAAAGCAGGCCGAGGCCATACGCCAGCGGGCGCTAGACATCGTCACCCGATCCGGCGGCACGGAACGCATGGCGGTGCTGCGCACCGAGATGGCGAAGAGCATGGAGGACGGCTGCGGCATCTACCGTCTTGGGCCCGATATGCAGGCGACGTGCGACAAGATCGACGAATTGAAGCAGCGCTACAAGAATCTCAAAATCGACGACCACTCCAAAGCATGGAATACCGAATGGCTGCTCGCGATCGAACTGGGCTACCTGCTCGACGTCGCTCAGGCAATTGTCTATTCGGCGATCAACCGCAGGGAATCGCGCGGCTCGCACCAGCGTCTCGATGGGTTCGAGCAACGCGACGACGTTAACTATCTGAAACATTCGCTCGCCTACTATGCCGGCGACAGCGCCCCGCGCATTGAATACGGCGCGGTAAAAATCACCAAGTCCAAACCAGGCACGCGCGCCTACGGCGCCGCGGGCGAGCAAGCGGAAGCGGAACGCAAGAAAGAGGCGGCCAATGTCTGACGCCACGAAAACAATCGAGATTGAAGTCCTGCGCTACCGTCCAGAGCAGGACGCCGAACCCGTGCTGCAGACTTTCCAGGTCCCGTTCACCGACGACATGTCGGTGCTGCAGGGGCTGCAGTACATCAAAGATTATCTCGACGGGACGGTGAGTTTCCGCTGGTCGTGCCGGATGGCGATCTGCGGCAGTTGCGGCATGATGATCAACGGCAAGCCAGAGCTCTCGTGCAAGACGTTTCTGCGCCAATACTATCCGGGCAAACTACGCGTCGAGGCGCTCGCGCACTTTCCGATCGAGCGCGATCTGGTGGTTTCGATCGATGACTTCGTCGAGAAACTCGAAACCATCAAACCCTACATCATTCCCCGCGAACCACGCGCTCTCGATGCAGGCGAGTACCTGCAGACGCCTGCCGAGCTCGCGCAGTACGAGCAGTTCAGTTCCTGCATCAACTGCCTCTTGTGTTACGCGGCGTGCCCGCAGTACGGGATGAACCCGTCGTTTACCGGCCCCGCCGCGCTCGCGCTCCTGCACCGTTACAACGCCGATTCGCGCGACGGCGGCAAGGCCCAGCGCATGGAGCTCGTCAACAGCGAGGAAGGCGTCTGGTCGTGCACGCTGGTCGGTTACTGTTCCGAAGTCTGCCCCAAGGGCGTCGATCCGGCGCGCGCCATCAACATGAACAAGACCAACAGCGCACTGGATTATTTTTTGCGCTTTGTTTTGCCTAAGGGGACGGCCAAATGAGCGCGCGCAAGCCCTACGTGCGGCCGATGGCGGGCTGGTGGCGCCGCAATCCGTATTACGTGCGTTACATGATCATGGAAGCGACGAGCGTGATCGTCGCAATTTACGCGGTGATACTGCTCATCGGGGTGTGGCGCTTGAGCCAGGGCCAGGTGCCGTATGAAATGTGGCTGAACTCACTGCGCCAGCCACTGGCGGTTGTTTTCCATGGCTTCCTGCTGCTAGCCATGTGCTACCACGCATACACCTGGTGGAAAGTGCTGCCGAAGACGCTGCCACTGATTCATTTCGGCGACAAGCCGGTTCCTGGGCTTCTGCTCTCAACCGCGGGCTGGACGGCGACCCTTGTCGCATCGGCGGCGATCTATGCAACCGTGCGGTGGTGCGGATTATGAAACGCTCGAATGCGCCCATCTTCTGGTCGCTCTTCGGCGCCGGCGGCGTGCTCTCCGCGCTCGTCGGCCCGGTGCTGGTGTTCATCACCGGCATCGCCGCCCCAACCGGCGTCGGCATGCCGCCGGCGGCATTGGCATACTCGCGCGTGCTGGGATTTGCCCAGTCCTTCGGCGGCAAGGCCGCCTTGTTCGCCGTCATCGCGCTCTTCCTGTGGCACGCCGCGCACCGCATTTACCACTGCCTGCACGACTTCGGCGCGCATCCCGGAACGGCAACCAAGGTACTGCTCTACGGTTCGGCATTCGCCGGCAGCGTGGCGGCGGCGTGGCTACTGCTGGCCATTGGCCGTTAAGCCCCGCCCGGCACATGAAAAAGGCGCACTTTCGTGCGCCTTTCCAACCACCCTGATTGATCTGAGCCGCTATTTCTTGGCCGGTGCAGCAGGTGCAGCAGGGGCCGGGGCCGCGGCGGGCTTGGCTGCCGGCGCCGGTGCGGCAACGGCAGCCACAGCGATCGGCGTAGGCTTGACGGTAACGCCCTTGGCCTTCTGCGCCTTGATATAACCGTCGGCGACACGATCCTGCGACTTGGCAAGCTGTTCACCGTCTTTTTTTGCCGCATCGGCCGCTTTGGCCTTGGCTTCGGCGGCCTTGGCTTGCTGCTCTTCGGTCAGTTGCGGCGCTGGTAACTTCGCATAGACCGCGCCGGTGCTGATAACGCACAGCACCGCGATCAACATTGCTTTATTGGATTTCATCGTCCGTTCCTTCAATTCGCTAGGTTTTGAGTCCCTGCGCGACCTGTGATCTCACGTCCGCGGGCGCGTCATCGGAAAACTGCTGCCGCGCCTTGCCGGCTTTTACCGCTTCAAACCAAAGCTGGTGATGCTCCTTCGCCCAGGTTTCGTCCACGTAGCCGGTGCGCATCCCCTCGTAGGCGCCCTTCGTCCCGATGGTGCCAAGATAAATGTGGAAGCTCGCCAGGAAAATCATGATCATTGCGCCCGCGATATGCACGATATTCGCCCATTGCATGATCTCGCGGCCCTGCTCGAAATTCGGGAACAGCATGACCGCACCCGAGACGGACAACACTACACCGAGCACGCAGGTCATCAGCCAGAACAGCGCTTTCTCGCCGAGGTTAAAGCGGCCGGTCGGCGTCTCGCCCGCGGTCTTCGAAAAAAGACCGCCAAAATCGAGCAGCCAGCGCAGGTCGCCTTTCTCCGGAAAATTGTCGCGTATGAACAGTACGATCATCACCACCGGCAGGCCGAATATAAATACGGGGGAGACGAAATTGTGCAGGTTCTTGGCGAATATCGCGATCCACGAGAACAGGGTGTAGCCGACGATAGGCAGCAGGATGTACTTGCCGTACGAGATGATCAAACCGGTAACGCCCAGGATGCAAACGCTGATCGCCACGGTCCAATGCGTTAACCTCTCGGCATCCGAAAATCGCTTGAGCAGTTTGCCGGTCGGCTGCGCGTGCACGCCGATCGGACCACGCCACCAGTAATAGGCAAACACCGCGAGCAGCGCGGCCACGATCAACAATCCACCCGCCAGCGCAACCGGCGGCCGCAACTGGCGCCAGCTTTGACCCGAGGGATCGACCAGAACATTGGTTTCGACACCGCGCACCTGAGTCGTTTGATAGGGATTCGTCCCCTCGCGCACGTCGCGATAGAACGGTGCATTGTTACCCGGCTGCGTCAGCTGACGCTGGGCCTGCTCCTTGGCGCCACCGGGATCCGCCGCATGCACGAATGGCGCGAGCAACAGCGCGAGCAACACCGCCATTAGCGACAATAGGCGTTCACATGGAAACGGCCTGGTCATGAGCCAACCCCCTATTTAGCGCTCGCGACGGCGCGTGTATACTCATCCTGCCCCTGGGTGCGTGTCTTGACTGCTTTTTCCCACTCGACCTGATTGCCTTTGAATTCTGCGTTGTCCCACGGCTTACTGTCAGGCTTGCCCTGGTACTGCCCCTGCTTGTAGACCATGGGCGTGTCGCCGCACCCCGCAAATATAATAACAAGGACGCCGAGCGCGGACGCCGCAGCGAGCTTGCGCGCGGTCATGACTTCGCTCCGGGCGGCGTCACCGGCTTGGCGTCGGGCTTGCCATAAGCGGTGCCCCAGCCCCAAATTTCTGACCCCTTGCCGCGCTTGAGCACCCGATTACGGTAGATATCCGAAATGACGTCCGCATCGCCGCCCAGCAATGCTTTGGTCGAGCACATTTCGGCGCACGCCGGCAGCTTGCCTTCCGCGAGGCGGTTGCGTCCGTATTTCTTGTATTCGGCCGCCGAGTTGTCCGCCTCGGGACCGCCCGCGCAGAACGTGCATTTGTCCATCTTGCCGCGCAACCCGAATGCGCCGTCCTGCGGGAATTGCGGCGCGCCGAACGGGCACGCGTAAAAACAGTAGCCGCAACCGATGCACAGATCCTTGTCGTGCAGCACGACGCCTTCGGACGTCTTGTAGAAACAGTCGACCGGGCATACCGCCATGCACGGCGCGTCCGAACAATGCATGCACGCGACCGAAATCGACTTCTCGCCGGGCACGCCGTCGTTGAGCGTTACCACGCGCCGGCGGTTCACGCCCCACGGTATATCGTGCTCGCTTTTGCACGCGGTCACGCATCCATTGCATTCAATGCAACGCTCGGCATCACACAGGAATTTCATTCTTGCCATGGCTAGACTCCTCAGCTCTCGTAATCGTTATGCCGCTTTGCTGATCTGGCACAGCGTGGTCTTGGTTTCCTGCATCATGGTCACGATGTCGTAACCGTAGGTGGTCGCGGTATTGACCGCTTCGCCGCGCACGATGGGCGCCGCACCCTCCGGGTACTTGTCGAGGAGATCCTTGCCCATGTACCAGCCCGAAAAGTGAAACGGCAGGAACACGGTGCCCGATGCAACACGTTCGGTCACTTGGGTCTTGACCTTGAGGCGCGCCTTGGTCGGCGTCTCCACCCACACGTATTCGTCGTGCTTCAATCCGCGGTCGTTGGCGTCTTTGGGATTGATCTCGACGAACATTTCCTGCTGCAGTTCGGCCAGCCACGGATTAGAACGCGTCTCTTCGCCGCCGCCTTCGTACTCGACCAAGCGGCCCGAACTCATTATGAGCGGGAACTGCTTGCCGATGTCCTTGTTCTTCTCCTGCACGCTCTTGAACAAGGTGGGCAGGCGCCAGAACGCTTTCTTGTCGTCGTGGGTGGGGTACTTGGCGATCAGGTCGGGGCGCGTGCTGTACAGCGCCTCGCGGTGCTGCGG
>JANNPG010000546.1:0-2389 GCA_031399805.1 Betaproteobacteria bacterium
CGGACCGAGTATCTTCGCGCCGGCGCCGAGCACAACGCCGTTGCCGAGTGTCGGATGACGCTTGCCTTTGTTCCACGAAGTGCCGCCGAGCGTGACGCCGTGGTAGAGCGTGCAGTCATCGCCGATTTCGGCAGTCTCGCCAATCACCACGCCCATACCATGATCGATGAAAAATCGGCGTCCGATCTGCGCACCCGGATGAACCTCGATGCCGGTGAGCCAGCGGCCGATATGCGAGACAAAGCGCGCAAGCCAGCGCAGGCGCGCGCCCCACAGCCAGTGCGCGAGGCGGTGCACGAGCAGCGCGTGAAACCCGGGATAACAGGTAATCACTTCCCAAGTGTTGCGCGCCGCCGGGTCGCGTTCGAATACGACCGCAATTTCTTCTCTAAGGCGGGAGAACATGTTTGATTAAGGGCGCCTAACATAATGAAACACGTGCGCGTTTCACTATGTTAGGCGCCCTGAAAATAGGCGCGCAGCATACATTGCCCTACTATTTTAGTCCACTATTAATGCCGGCGGTTGGTGCCGGCGCCGTTACCCCGCCTATTTGCGCCGCAGATCGTCGACTGAATTCAGGAACCCTCTGAGGATATTGACTTCGTCGACTTCGAACCGGTTGCGCGCCAGCATGCGGCGCAGCAGACGCAGCAGACGTTTTGAGTTGGCCGGATCCAGAAATCCCGTAGTGCGCATGGTCAGTTCAAAGTGTGCGCGCAGTTGCTCCACCTGCGCCAAGGTGGCCGGCGCGAATTCTTCTGACGGCAGCGTGGCTGCCAGTGACAGGCCCATGCGCAGTTCGTAGGCAAAAACCTGCACCGCGGCCGCGAGGTTGAGCGAGCCATACTCCGCATGCGCCGGGATATGCGCCCACAGCTGGCAATGGGCCGCCTCCTCGATCGTAAGCCCCGCTGTTTCGTTGCCGAATACGATGGCCACCGGGTGCGACGCAGCCTGCTTAAGCAACTCGGGCACCGCCTCCCGTACAGGCAGTGTTTCGTGGCGCAATTCACGGTGGCGCCCCGATGCCGCAACGGCGAGCACGCAGCCTTCGAGCGCCTCGGTGATACTGCCGCAGACCCGGGCCCGCATCAAAATGTCGATCGCGCTGGTCGCGCGCGCATCGGCCTCCGCATGCGGAAACTGGCGCGGATTGACGAGGTATAGCGCATCCAGACCCATCGTCTTCATCGCGCGCGCCGCAGCACCAATGTTGCCCGGATGGCTCGGCTGCATCAGCACGACGCGAATATTTTCAAGCGGATCGGCTTTAATCACTTAGAATACGCGCCATGAAAAATGCCATGATATGCGTTCCAGCTACCGCAGGGGTGAAAAGCCTGACTCCAACCCGCATCTTCTGCCCGCCGTCCGCCGCGAGCCGCTGACATGCCTGCCATGATGCATCCCATGCTCAATACGGCGGTGAAAGCCGCGCGTCGCGCCGGCACCATCATCAACCGCGCGTCGCAAAACCTCGACATCCTGGCGGTGAGCGAAAAAGCCGCCAACGATTACGTGTCGGAAGTCGACCGCACCGCGGAACAGGCGATCATCCGCGTGCTGCTCGAAGCCTATCCCGCGCATTCCGTACTGGCGGAGGAAAGCGGCGCCAGCGGCAAATCCGAATTTCAATGGATCATCGATCCGCTCGATGGCACGACGAATTTTCTGCACGGCTTTCCGCAATACGCAGTGTCGATCGCGCTCGCGCACAAAGGCGTGCTGTCGCAGGCCGTGATCTACGACCCCGTGCACAATGATTTGTTCACGGCATCGCGCGGCCGCGGCGCGTATCTAAACGATAAACGCCTGCGCATCAGCAAACGCATCAAATTGCAAAAAAGCCTGATCGGTACCGGTTTCCCGTTTCGCGAATTCGCGCAGATAGATGCCTACCTCGCGATGTTTCGCGATCTGACCCAGAAGACCGCGGGACTGCGCCGCGCGGGCTCCGCGGCACTTGATCTTGCGTATGTCGCCGCCGGACGCCTCGACGGCTTCTGGGAATTCGGCCTCTCCGCGTGGGACATGGCGGCCGGCAGCCTGCTCATCACCGAGGCGGGGGGTCTCGTCGGCGATCTCGAAGGCAACGGCGGTTATCTCGAGTCCGGCAATATCGTCGCCGGCAACCCGAAAATTTTCTCCCAGCTCGTACAGGCACTCGCGCCACATCTCACACCGGCGCTGAAGACGAAGAAACCGTAATACAGACCGCGCCGCATTCGGCGCGCGTAGAAGCAGAACAACATTCCGATCGGATATTTCGCGTGCTCAGCACTACCAACATCACCATGCAGTTCGGCGGCAAGCCGCTCTTTGAAAACGTCTCGCTCAGGTTCGGCGACGGCAATCGCTACGGCCTCATAGGCGCCAACGGCTGCGG
>JANNPG010000020.1:0-22792 GCA_031399805.1 Betaproteobacteria bacterium
CCCGAGGCGACGCAATACTTGCGCGATGCTCGCGGATACCGCGACCGCATCGGCAAGTTCTTTGTCAGTCCAGTTTCGCCGCCGGCCCCGCATTTAGCCTCGTGCTTGCGTCACGAATCATGTGAGGAAATATTATAGCAAACGCAGCGGCGTACACACCTTCAGCTCTTCCATATCTGTTGGAACCCTGCTTAGGTCCGGCTGAGGTGATCATGCAAGCTGGTCCTGAACGGACTGGCAGGGCAATCGTGGAGGCGCGGGGCGGAGTCGAACCGCCCTGGAAGGATTTGCAATCCTCTGCATAACCGCTTTGCTACCGCGCCGGAATCCGAAGCAAAAAACTAAAACGGGAAAACGAAGTCTCGCTTCGGGCGCCCTGCTTTGCTGCGCCCAAGTCGAACACTACTTCGCTTTCCCGGAATCTGGAGCGGGAAAGGAGGCTCGAACTCCCGACCTCAACCTTGGCAAGGTTGCGCTCTACCAACTGAGCTATTCCCGCGATAATTGGACCCGCATTATATTTATACTCGCTAGGATGGTCAAGGAATACCCTTGTTTCATAGGCGTTTATTGATTTGCGGCAGCGCCATTTTCAGGTAATAAGCCATCGAAATCAGGGTCAGCAGCACCGCAATCCAGATCAAACCGATGCCCAGCCAATGCGGATCAAAAACACCGATCGGATCGTCATAAAGAAGTAGCGGAATTGCAATCATTTGCGAAACAGTCTTGATTTTCCCGAGAAACGATACCGCAACACTCTTCGACGCTCCAAGCTGGGCCATCCATTCGCGCAACGCCGAAATCGCGATCTCGCGTCCGATGATGATCAACGTGATAATGGCGCCCAAATCTCCAAGTCGCCCGAGCTGCAGCAGTATGATCAGCGCCGCCGCCACCATCAATTTGTCGGCAACCGGGTCGAGGAAGGCGCCGAATGCGGAGGTCTGGTTGAGCCTGCGCGCGAGCCACCCGTCGAACCAATCGGTGACGGCGGCGAGCGTGAAAATCGCGGTCGCGACGAGATTTTGGTTAGGCAGCGACACCCAGCTTTTTTCGAAATAGAAAATACCGACGAACAGCGGGATCAGCAGGATACGCAGCCACGTCAGCAGGTTGGGTATATTGAAAGGCATGTCAGTGCAGTTGGTCGTAAATACGCGCGGCAAGCGCGCAGCTGATGCCTTCGACTTGCGCGAGTTCGTCCACGCTCGCGGAAAGCAGGCCCTTCAGCCCGCCAAAGCGCGCAAGCAGGCTCTGCCGCCGCTTGGCGCCGATGCCGGCAATGCTCTCCAGCGTCGAGGTCGTGCGCGCCTTGGCGCGCCGCGCGCGATGACCCTGGATCGCGAAACGATGCGCCTCGTCGCGTATCTGCTGAATCAAGTGCAGCGCCGGATGTTCACCCGGCAATTGTAACGGGTTTGCGCGGCCGGGAATGATCAATTGCTCGAGTCCCGGCTTGCGCTCAACGCCCTTGGCCACGCCGATCAGTTGCACGTCGGACAGACCCAGTTCGGCGAACACTTCGCACGCCACGCCGAGCTGCCCCTTGCCGCCATCGATCAGCACCAGATCCGGCAACTTGCCTTCGCCGGCGACGATGCGCCGGTAGCGCCGGGTCAGTACGTCGCGCATCGCAGCGTAGTCGTCGCCGGGTTCGATGCCGCTGATATTGAAGCGGCGATATTCGGCTTTCTGCATGGCCGCCTGGTCGTAGACCACGCACGACGCGACGGTGGCCTCGCCCATCGTGTGGCTGACGTCGAAACATTCGATGCGGCGAATTGCCTCGGTCGCGCCCAGCGCCTGCTGTAAAGCGAGGAGACGCGCCCCCTGGCTGGCGTGCAGATTGAGTTGCTGCTGGGCGCCGAGTTGCGCGTTTTTTAACGCCATGTCGAGCCAGACCCGGCGTTCGCCGGCCGGATTCACGACGAGTTGCACTTTGTGCCCGGCTTGATCGCTGACAAACTGCACGAGCGCGTCGCCGGCCGCGGCGGTCCCGATGACGATCAGCGGCGGCGCGCCGCCATTGGCGTAATGCTGACTGATGAAGGCCTCGACTATCCGCGGCAACTCGTGGCCGGCTGCATTGCGCGGGAAGAAATTTTTGTCGCCCAGATGATGGCCGCCGCGGATCATCACCAGATTGACGCATACAATCCCGCCTTCAGCCGCGCATGCAACAATGTCGGCATCGCGTGCAACATTGCTGCTGACAAACTGCTTTTCACGCACCCGGCGCAATGCGCCGATCTGGTCGCGGAAGATGGCCGCCTGTTCGTAATTCCGGCGTCCGGCGGCGGCGTCCATGCGCGCAATCAGGCGCTCGACTGCCTCGTCGTCCTTGCCGCGCAGGAACAAGTCGGCGCTTTTCACGTCGTCGGCGTAGTCTGCGGCGCTGATGTGCGCTACGCATGGCGCGGTACAGCGCCGGATCTGATGCAGAAGGCAGGGCCGCGAGCGGTTCTCGTACACGCTGTCAGCGCAGGTGCGCAGACGAAACACTTTCTGCAGCAACTGCATGCTTTCGCGTACGGCGCCGGCGTTCGGAAATGGGCCGAAATAGCGATCGCGCGGATCAAGGCTGCCGCGGTGAAACGCGAGACGCGGGAATGCATGCCGCGTCAGCGCAAGGTACGGATACGACTTGTCGTCCCTGAAAAGTATGTTGTAGCGGGGATTCAGCGACTTGATCAGATTGTTCTCGAGGATCAGCGCTTCGGCCTCGGAACGTGTAACCGTGGTCTCGAGCGCATGCACCTGGCCCAGCATCAGCCGGATGCGCGGCGACAACCCCGACTGCTTCTGAAAATAGGACGAGACGCGTATCTTGAGATTGCCCGCCTTGCCGACATAGAGCGCATCTCCCCTCGCGCCCAGCATCCGGTAGACGCCGGGCAGGTGCGGCAGATTGGCAATGACTTCGTTCGGGTCAAACACGCTCAGCGCAATTGCAGATTATTTGAGATGTCGGCAAACACCGCTTCGAACATCGCCGGCGTGAGGCGCCGCGTGTTCGTATTATAGCGGCTGCAATGGTAGCTATCGTACAGCGCGAGGCCATTCGGCAGTTCGTGGCGCGCGCCGTGACCAAATGGAAAGGATGATTTTCTCAAGTCAGCTGCCATCAGTACCGCCTGATGCGCAATAGTACCCAATGCCAGCACCAGGCTTCCCCGCCCCATCTCCTGCAGTTCGGTCCGCAGGTAGCGGTTGCAGAGTTTTATCTCCGCCAATTCAGGCTTGTTCTGCGGCGGCAGACATTTCACCGCATTGGTGATGCGGCAATCCATGAGCCGCAGGCCATCCGCTGCATGCACCGATTCAGCGGCGCTGGCGAAGCCGAAGCGATGGAGTGTCTGATACAGCAGAATTCCCGCATAGTCGCCAGTAAAAGGCCGTCCGCTACGGTTCGCGCCGTGCATGCCGGGCGCGAGACCGACGATCAGCAGGCGCGGTGTGGCGGCGCCGAACGGTGCGACCGGCCGCGCGTGGTAATCCGGATGCGCGTGCCTGACTTCGTCGCGAAACCGCGCAAGACGCGGACAGTCCCGGCAAGCAGGCGAGAATTTCATGGCAGCGCGCCGGTTTCCGCGGCTTCGGTTACCGGTATAGCGGAAGATCGCCGCTGTTGACGCCGATCGCACGTACGGTGGCGACCGCATTAAGGTAATAGCGATCGTGTTGCAACTGCACCGGGGACTCCGGCCCGCCGCGCCCATGTATGCGCGCCAGACGCGCAAGCGACATCGCCGGCATCGTGTAATCGAGGCTCGCCAGCAATTCATCGGCGGCTTGCTGATCGTTACACACCAGCACCATGTCACAGCCTGCGCGAAACGCCGCGTAGGCGCGCTCGACCACGTCGCCCGCGGTGCTGGCACCCGCCATCGACAGGTCGTCGCTGAATATCATGCCGTTGAAACCCAGCTGGCGGCGCAGAATCTGTTTCAACCAGATTTCGGAAAATCCCGCGGGTTTCGCATCCACGGCGGGATACACCACGTGCGCCGGCATGATGCCGCCGAGCCCGTTCTCGATCAGCCGCCGGAAGGGCTGCAGATCGGAGGCTTCGAGCGCTTCCAACGGCCGTTCGTCAACCGGCATTTCGTGGTGCGAATCGGCCTTGACGTGACCGTGTCCCGGATAGTGCTTGCCGACGGCCGACATGCCGCCGAGGCTGAGGCCACGCATCAGGCCGAGCGCGAGATCGCCGATCGCGCGTGCATCGCTGTGAAACGCGCGGTCGCCGATCACGCTGCTGTTGCCGTGGTCGACATCGAGCACCGGGGTGAAGCTCAAATCGACGCCGCGCGCGCGCAGCTCGGCCGCGAGTACATAGCCGACCGCCTCGGCCAGCTTGCGTGCGCGCTGCGGTTCGCCGTCCCACACGGAACCGAGCTCGCGCATTGCCGGCAACGCGGTGAATCCCTCGCGAAAGCGTTGCACGCGACCACCTTCGTGATCGACTGCGATCAATAACGGCGGCTGGCGCACGGCATGAATGTCGTGAGTCAGCTGGGCCAGTTGTTGCGGCGACGCGAAGTTGCGCGAAAACAGGATCACGCCCCCCACCAGCGGATGCGCGAGGCGTTGGCGGTCGGCGGCGGTGAGCTCGGTGCCGGCGACGTCGAGCATGACCGGCCCGTGCGAGATTTGACGCAGCGTAGTCATTCCTTTTCGAGCACGACGCAGGCGCACGCCAGACTTTTTTCATCGCTGATCGTAACAAAGTGTCCGGTAATCCCCTCGCTTGCGACGAGGCCGGCGAGCCTGGGATGAAACTCAAAGCCGGGCTTGCCGCGGCGGTCCTGCACGACGCTGATGCATTGCAGTGTCACCGGATAGCGAAATCCGGTCCCCATGGCCTTCGAAAAGGCCTCCTTCGCCGCAAACCGGTTGGCGATAAACAAAGTCGGGTTGACCGTCCGCGTGTAGCCCGGCCATTCGCGCTGCGTCAGCACGCGGCGCGCAAAGCGTTCGCCGTACTTGTCGAGCAGGCGTTTTACCCGCTGCGGCTCCACCACGTCGACGCCGATGCCGTAGATCATGCGGACGTGGCCGCGGCGGTTGCGGCAAGGTAGGCGCGCACGGTCGGCGCCAGGCCCGCCTCAAGAGCATCGGCGATCAGCGCGTGACCGATCGAAACCTCGAGCACGGCAGGCACGGCAGACAGAAAACGCGGCAGGTTTTGCTGGTTCAGATCATGACCGGCATTGACGCCCAAACCGGCATTCTGCGCCGCGCGAGCCGCTCCGGAATAACTCGCGAGCACGGCGCGTTCGGTCGCGCCGCCAAACGCCTTGGCATAGGGTTCAGTGTAGAGTTCGACGCGGTCGGCGCCGAGTTGACGCGCCGCCGGCATCGCGTCGGGCAGCGGATCCATGAACAGGCTGACGCGAATGCCGAGAGACTTGAGTTCCGCGATTAGCGGCGCGAGACGCGGTCCATCGCGCTTGAGGTCCCAGCCGTGATCGGAGGTTACCGCGGCCGCAACGTCGGGCACCAGCGTGCATTGCTGCGGCAGGACAGTGCGCGCGATTTCGATCAGCCCTTCGAACGGATTACCTTCGATATTGAATTCTGCGTGCGGCCGGCTTTTGAGCAGCACGGACAGTTCACGCACATCATCGACGCGGATATGCCGGCCGTCCGGGCGCGGGTGGACCGTAATGCCATGAGCACCGGCGTCAAGAGCGATGGTCGCCGCGCGCGTTACGCTCGGAATTCCCAGCGTGCGGGCATTACGCAACAGCGCGATCTTGTTCAGGTTGACGCTCAGGCGCGTCATAGTTGTTGCAAGTCCTTTAATAACTGACGGGTGTTGAGCGTCTGATTACCGAGGCAATGATTGATCAGCGTGCGCATCAATGCCTTGCTTTGCTGCAGCGTGACCGGGCTCGAATAGTCGTCGCGCGCCATATCGAGCAGCGTTTGTCCCGCCAATTCTAACCGGTTTTCATCCACGCCGCCGTTGTCGCTGGCGCACTGCACCGGCCCGCGTTCGATCAGGTAGTGATAATCACGGTCGGCGCGGATCGCCTCGCCGCTTGCCGCATCGCGATCCAGCGTCAGCGCGTAACCGGCCTCTTTCAGCAGCTGCTGTTCGAAGCGGCGCAGCGTTACCGCGTGATCGCCGCCATTGCTCAGCGTATTGAGCGTCGCATGGTAGGTCTCATAAAGAATTTCGTGCGCATCATCGCGCGCGAGGAGTTTCAGCACGAGTTCGTTCAGATAGAATCCGCACAACAGGCCGCGGCCCTTTAATTGCGCCAGCCCGCCCTGCCATTCCGCTTTGTGCAGCGTGCGCAGCTCGGCTTTGCCGCCCCAGCTCAGCAACAACGGTTGAAACGCCAGCAGCACGCCGCGCAGCGCTGAACGCGGCCGGCGCGCACCGCGCGCAACCAGCGCCACGCGGCCGTGATTGCGCGTGAAAACCTCGACGATCAGGCTGGTTTCCCGGAACGGGTAACTGTGCAGCACGAACGCCGGTTCCGCTTCGCGCCGCGCCCTGCCTGCATCAGCCATAACCAAGTTGTTTCAGCACCTGCCGGTTTTCGGTCCAGCCGCGCTTGACCTTGACCCACAACTCAAGATGGACCTTGCCGCCGAATAATTTTTCCATGTCGAGGCGCGCCTTGGTGCCTATCGCTTTTAATTGCGCACCGTGGGCGCCGATGATGATGCCTTTGTGCGCATCCTTGTCGACGATGATGGATGCACGAATGCGGCGCAGCGTTCCCGCCATGACGAATTGATCGATTATCACGGCGCTTGCGTAAGGCAGTTCGTCGCCGAGCAGACGAAACAGTTTTTCGCGTATCAGTTCGGCGGCCAGGAAACGTTCGCTCGATTCCGTAATTTCGTCCGCTCCGTACAACGCGGCCTGCTCTGGCAGGTAACGCGTGATGGTGCGCGCGAGTTCGTCCACGCCGTGGCCTTTAGCGGCACAGACCGGAACGATCTCGGCAAAGTCATGCTCGCCCGATACCTGTGTGATGAACGGCAACAACAAGCCGCGATCGGCGAGGCGGTCGATTTTATTGATAACCAGCAGCACCCGCCGCTTGCCCGGCAAAAGTGCTAACAGCGCGCGGTCTTCCGCGCTGAATCGCCCGGCTTCGATAACCAGCAGGATGACATCGACGTCAGCCAGCGCCTGAGTGACCGCGCGGTTCATATGACGATTGAGCGCACTCACGTGGCGGGTCTGGAATCCGGGAGTATCGACAAACATCAGCTGCGCGTCGTCCCGTGTCAGTATTCCGGTTATGCGCTGGCGCGTGGTTTGCGGTTTGCGCGAGGTGATACTGACTTTCTGACCGACCAGGCTGTTGAGCAAAGTCGATTTGCCGACATTAGGCCGCCCGATGATGGCGACATAGCCGGCGCGGAACGATTCGCGGTGCTTGCTCATCTACATCTGCCTGCCCAGATCGTAGGCGCGCCGCGCCGCGGCCTGTTCGGCGCTGCGGCGGTTGCTGCCTTCGCCGTGGGTGCGGATGTTCAGTTCGGGAATCGCGCATTCGACGCGAAAGCTCTGCTCGTGCGCCTCGCCCGCAGTGGCGATCACCGAGTATTGAGGCAGCGCCATCCGGCGCGCCTGCAGAAATTCCTGCAGCAATGTCTTGGCGTCCTTGCTCACGGTCTTGGGATCGGCAGTTTTTAACGGCTGCTCGAATAAACGCAGCACCACCGCGCGCGCGGCATCGAAGCCGCCGTCGAGGAAAATAGCCCCGATCAGCGCCTCTAGCGCGTCGGCGACGATCGAGGGGCGCGCACCTCCGCTCTTGAGCTCGCCCTCGCCGAGCAATAAATGACTGCCGAGATCAATGAGCTGCGCAGTGTCGAACAGGCTATGGTGATCGACGAGACACGCGCGCAATCGCGTCAACTCGCCTTCGGGCGATTGCGGAAACCGCTCAAACAGCACGGCGGCGACGATACAGCCTAAAACACCGTCGCCGAGAAATTCCAGCCTTTCGTTATGCGGCGCGCCGAAGCTGCGGTGGGTCAGCGCCTGGCGCAGCAAAGCGGCATTGCCGAATGAGTAACCCGTGATATCAGCGAGATTGCGACGCGCCATGCTCTGCGAACCCGTTGCTGCGTGCCGCCCGATTACGGGGCGGGCCCTGAAGTCGGATTGAAATCGATGAGCAGGCTGATGTTCTTCAACAAGTGAACTTTGACCGTATAATTCGCGCTGAAGTGCACGTTGCCGCCTTCCCGCGTAATATCTATCTCGTCGCCGCCAATTGCACTGATGCGCTCGATCTGCGCGTAAGCGGCCCAGCTCTGGATGAACTCGCGCTTGCCGCCGTTCTTCACCTCGGGCTTTTGCGCCATCGCATTAAACACTTTCTTAATGGCAAAATACTCACTGTAAGGCGTAAACAGCTTGAAGCCGAGCAGCAGCACGAAAATCAGCACTGCAGAAACCAGGAGCAAGCCGCTCAAGCTGACGCCACGTTGCCTATTCATCATGCGCCCCCCTCATTTTATCGATTGCCCGATGCGTTTGAATTCGTCGAAATTCCACCAGATCAGGAACGCCTTGCCGACGATGTTCTGGTCCGGCACAAAACCCCAGTAACGGCTGTCGCTGCTGCTGTCGCGGTTGTCGCCCATCATGAAATAATGTCCGGCCGGAACCGTGCAGGTAAATCCTATTTCATTGTAGGCACAATTCTCGTGAAAAGGGAACCGCCGGACGTCGGAGAGGCGCAGAGTCGGAATATCGGCGTTGATCAGAATCGAGTGCGGGTGCGCGGGGGCAAGGAGTTCTTTAAGGCGCTGCGTCGACACGAAGCTCAGGCCCGTTTCCACGTAATTGTACTGGCCGTCGGGTTCGGATTTTATCTCCTGACCGTTGATCGACAGCCGCTTGTTCTGGTAACTGATCTTGTCGCCGGGCACGCCGATGATGCGCTTGATGTAATCGAGAGACGGGTTATCCGGATATCGGAATACCATGACCTCGCCGCGCTGCGGCGCATTGACATCCAGGACTTTCTGATTGATCACCGGAACGCGTATGCCGTAGGTAAACTTGTTGACCAGGATGAAGTCGCCGATCAGCAGCGTCGGCAGCATTGAGCCGGACGGAATCTTGAATGGTTCAACCAGAAACGAACGCAACAGAAATACGATCAGGATGACCGGGAAGAAGCTTTTCGGATATTCCACCCACCACGGTTCCGCCGCATCGGCGGCACGCCGCTTGCGCAGAACGTAATGATCGAGCAGGCAGACTGCGCCGGTCGCGACCAGCAGCGAAAACATAATCAATGCAAAGTTCATTTACTTTCCACCTGCAATATGGCCAGAAACGCTTCCTGCGGAATTTCGACATTGCCGACCTGCTTCATGCGTTTTTTGCCCGCTTTCTGTTTTTCGAGCAGCTTCCTTTTGCGTGAAATATCGCCGCCGTAACACTTGGCCAGCACGTTCTTGCGCAGCGCCTTCACATTCTCCCGCGCGATTATATGCGCGCCGATCGCCGCCTGCACGGCCACGTCGAACATCTGGCGCGGAATCAGTTGGCGCATTTTCTGCGCCAGTTCGCGTCCGCGGTACTGCGAATTCGCGCGGTGCACGATCAGCGACAGGGCGTCGACACGGTCGCCATTGATCAGGATATCGAGCCTGACGAGGTCGCCGGCGCGGAATTCCTTGAAATCGTAATCGAGCGAGGCGTAGCCCCGGCTCACCGACTTCATTTTATCGAAGAAGTCCATCACCACTTCGTTGAGCGGCAACTCGTAGGTCAGCATCACCTGTCGCCCCAGGTACTGCATGTTGCGTTGCACGCCGCGCTTCTGCGTGCACAGCGTGATCACCGAGCCCACATAGTCCTGCGGCACGAGGATGGACGCGGTGATGATCGGCTCGCGTATCTCGTTGATTTTCGACGGATCAGGCAATTTCGAGGGATTTTCGATCTCGAGCACCGTGCCGTCGTTCAAATGCACCTGATAAATCACCGTGGGCGCGGTGGTAATCAATTCCATGCCGTATTCGCGCTCGAGCCGCTCCTGCACGATATCCAGGTGCAGCAGGCCGAGAAATCCGCAGCGGAAACCAAAGCCCAGTGCCTGCGACGATTCCGGCTCGTAGCGCAGGGACGCATCGTTCAAATGCAGTTTCTCCAGCGCATCGCGCAGCGCATCGTACTGGTTCGAATCGATCGGGTAAAGGCCTGCGAATACCTGCGGCTGTATTTCCTTGAACCCCGGCAAGGCGGCAGTCGCCGGGCGCTCCACCAGCGTAACCGTATCCCCGACTCGCGCCGCCTTCAGTTCCTTGATGCCCGCGATGATGAAACCCACCTCGCCCGCAGCAAGACTTTCCTTGATGCGCGACTTCGGGGTGAATACGCCGACCTGCTCGCACAAATGCTGCGTCTGCGTCGACATCAGCAGGATGCGGTCTTTCGGCGTCAACTCGCCATCGACGACACGCACCAGCATGACGACGCCGACATAGTTATCGAACCACGAATCGATGATCAGTGCCTTCAACGGCGCGGCAGGGTCGCCGCGCGGCGCCGGAATCCGCGCGATCACCGCTTCCAGTATGTCCTGCACGCCCGCGCCGGATTTGGCGCTCGCGAGCACGGCTTCCTGCGCGGGTATGCCGATGATGTCTTCGATTTCGCCGATTACGCGCTGCGGTTCCGCCGATGGCAGGTCGATCTTGTTGATCACCGGCACGACCTCTACGCCTTGTTCGGTTGCGGTGTAACAATTGGCGACGGTCTGCGCCTCGACACCCTGTGACGCGTCGACGACCAGCAGCGCGCCTTCGCATGCCGCAAGCGAGCGCGAGACCTCGTATGAGAAATCGACGTGCCCCGGCGTATCGATCAGGTTGAGCAGATAGGTTTCGCCATTGCGCGCGCGATACTGGAGCGCCGCCGTCTGCGCCTTGATGGTAATGCCGCGCTCGCGCTCGAGGTCCATTGAATCGAGCACCTGCGCCTCCATCTCGCGGTCCGAGAGCCCGCCGCATAGCTGGATGAACCGGTCGGCAAGTGTGGACTTGCCGTGATCGATGTGCGCAATGATGGAAAAATTACGGATACGCTGCATACGAAAAAGGGCACGCGTGACGTGCCCTTTTCTGAAATAAAACGCGATTTTAGCCGATTTGGCTCAAGTATTCATTAACTTTGGCGGTATCCAGGTGGTAATGACAGAGTTCGCCGCCCCCGCCCATCAGCACGGGGACTAATTCACCGTAGCGAGCTTCCAGCAGCGGATCGCTGTCGACGTCGATGACCTCGAGTTCAAAGCGGCGACCGGCCTGCATTGCGCGCAGTCCGGCAATCATGTCGTCGCACAGATGACAGTATGTGCGGCCGTAAACGGTGAGCTTGATGGCACTCTTACTCGATGCGAAAAGGAATGTAGAGCGCATTACCGCCGCGCCGCACCAGCATCGCCACGATTTTGCCCTTTTCAAACTGCGCCATCAGCTGCCCGAATTGCTCGAGCGATTTCACGTCCTGGTTGTTGACCGCCAGTATAATGTCGCCGCGGCGTATGCCCGCTTTGGCCGCCGCGCCCTGCGCGTCTTCGACCAGAATGCCGCCGGTGATTTTCAGCTCTTTGCGCTGCTCGGCGGTCGGTTCGGACAACGTCATGCCCAGGCGATTCACCGATTCCGCCGGCGGTTTGGCGCCGCCCGGGCCGCGGCGTTGCGGGCGCTGCGCGGTGCGCGCTTCATCCGGCATTTCACCCACCACGACGGTTACATCGCGCACCGCTTTGTTGCGCATCAGCTGGATTACCGCTTTCGCGCCCGGTTTAGTACTGCCGACCAGCCGCGGCAGGTCCTCGGAGGAATTGACATCCTTGCCGCCGAATTTGAGGATGACGTCGCCGGCGTCGACGCCGGCTTTTTCGGCGGGACTGCCTTTTTCGACCGAGCTGACCAGCGCACCCGCGGGTTTAGGCAGGCCAAACGACTCCGCGAGTTCCTTGGTGACCGGCTGGATGACGACGCCGATCCTGCCGCGCGTGACTCTGCCGCCGGTTTTGAGTTGGGTGGCGATGTCGTTGGCGACATCGATCGGGATGGAAAATGACAATCCCATGAATCCGCCGGTGCGGCTGTAAATTTGAGAATTGACGCCGACCACCTCGCCGCGCATATTGAACAGCGGCCCGCCCGAGTTGCCGGGATTGACGGCGGCGTCGGTCTGGATGAAAGGCACGAAGTTTTCCTGCGGCAAAGAACGGCCCTTGGCGCTGACTATTCCCGCGGTCACGGTATTTTCGAAGCCGAACGGCGAACCGATCGCTATCACCCACTCGCCCACCTTCAGTTTGCTGGGGTCGCCGAATTTCACGGCCTGCAAGCCGCTGGCGTCGATCTTGATCAACGCAATATCAGTGCGCTTGTCGCTGCCGATGACCTTGGCCTTGAATTCGCGCTTGTCATTGAGTTTGACGGTGATCTCATCGGCAGTCTCGACCACGTGCGCATTAGTCAGGATATAGCCATCGGCGCTGATAATAAATCCCGAACCCAGCGAATTGTTCTGAAACTCGCGCGGACCGGGGCTCGGCACGAAGCGCCGGAAAAACTCGTAAAACGGATCGTCTTCCTGCAGCTGTGGAATCTGCGGCAAGCCGAGCGGGCTGCGCACGGTTTGCGTGGTGCTGATATTGACCACGGTAGGGCCCTGTTTTTCCACCAACTCTGTGAAGTCCGGCAATTGCGCAATAACCGTCAGGGGCAACAGCAAGACCACGAACAACACCATTTTTCTCAACATCTGACACCCCTTTTTTTGCAGCTTTGGTTTTTGAAATTCCGGCTCATGCCAGCGGTCTTGTCCGCTGGCACGGCGCTAACGGTCTTTGAGAGTAATCGATTCCGCCATCTGCTTAACGGTGCGCGCCGGTGTTTCACCGACCACGGTCACCATCTGGTCCGACAGCGATTTTACGTACATATTGACCGCGCCTTGGGAGGAGGCACCAGCGACGGGCGGCGATTGGGGCATTGGTTCGATGAACACCGACACCGCCGCGAGCCCGTCCGAATATACGACTTGCGAAACCTGCGCGGAGCGGCCTCCGATCGAGCGTTTCATTGCCGTAATTTTTTTGAATCCCGCCAGCGGATTCTTGATTACCCAGCCGTAGTCGGCACGGGAATCGTGTTGCCCCGTCACGGCGCGGTCAACCTGCCATGAACTACTCTGGCTGGCGAAGCGCGACTTGAGCATGTCCTTATGCACGCCGCTGCCGATCGTAAGCTGGGTAAACACGAACAAATCGACCACGTCGCCTTTTTCGTTATAGGTACGGGCGCGCAGCGGCAGGCCGCTTGCGAGTTCGGCGCAGAACTTGTGCCCAAAACGCAGGTTGTCCTTGGGATCGAGCGCAATTACCTGGCAATCGTAGCCGGCAACCCGCTCCCGCTGGCCTTTGGTCACCACATAGTTTTCGAAGATACCGGACAACTGCTCCGGCAGCATCACCGGAAACTGGCGCGCTGTGCGTTTTTCGATTATTACCGTTTTGCTGTCAGGCAAATAGCACGTTACGTTGTCGTTGTTGCGTATGATTTCGCGCAGCGGGCCGTCCAGAGTCTCGAGTCTTTCGTTCCCGCCGTTCGTATCGGCCCAATGCGCGATTCGGAAGGTCTCGATCTGACGGCCATGCTGGTAGACGAAAGTCCCGGCGTAGTTGATCTGGCGCGATGCGGCGGCCATCTTTTTAAGCCATGCCATCGAGTCGCCGCCGGTTTCTGCCGCGACGAAGCCGGTGGCGCCGAGCAGCACTACAAACGCAGGCAACGCCGCGCGTATTGCCCGCACGCTATCGACCGCTGCCGTTATGTGTTTCCGACACCGTTCTCACGTACGGCGCGACGCCCTGGAATGCGGTGCTCGGCGAGAATTCCTGATGTGCCATCAGATATTCGTTGACCTTGCCCTGATTGGCGAAAGAGAGCGGTCGCGCGTGCTCGCTGTCGAGCGCCGCCGCGGTCACCGCCGGTACGGGGACGGCGGCGGACTGGGCTTGCGGTCGCAACGGATTGTCGGAGAGCACCAGCGACACGACCACGCCAACGGCGGCGAGTGAGGCCGCTACGGAAAGTGCGTAACTTGCGGATTTGCGCCAGGTCACACGCGGCGCAAGCACCGTCGGCTCATGCTCGATGCGGGCGTGAACACGCGCCACGAAATCATCGCGCAACGGCGCGTCGCCGCGCAACGTATCGCCGATCAGATGAAAGATCTCCCAGGTCTCGCGACAGTCATCGCGCTGTTTCAGGCGCAGTAGCGCCTGCTGTGTCTCCGTCTGTCCGGATTCGCCGTCCATCATCGCTGATATTCGATCCATTACCATCTCCTGTCTTTGGGGGTGCCGAGCTGGGGCCGCAACCGCTCCGCGATGGCTTCGCGCGCGCGAAAAATCCTCGAACGCACGGTGCCTATCGGGCAATTCATGACCTGTGCAATTTCCTCGTAACTCAGACCGTCGATTTCGCGCAGCGTAATCGCGGTCCTTAACTCCTCTGGCAATTCCTGAAGAGTCGAGTTCACTGTTTCGGCGATTTGCCGCGTCATCATTTGGTGTTCAGGCGTATTCATGTCCTTCAATTGCTCACCGACCTCAATGTCTTCCGCCTCTTCGTTGTCGACCCCGGTCACGGTCGGCGCGCGGCGCCCCAACGCAACCAGGTAATTCTTGGCCGTATTGATGCCGATGCGGTAAAGCCATGTATAAAACGCGCTGTCGCCGCGAAACGACGGTAATGCGCGGTAGGCCTTGATGAAGGCTTCCTGCGTCACATCCTCGACCTCGCCGGAGTCGCGAATGAAACGCGACAGCAAACGCGCAAGCTTGCGCTGGTATTTGACCACCAGCAGCTCAAACGCCTTCTTGTCGCCGCGTTGCGCCCGCTCGACCAGTTGCTGATCGACTTCACGTTCCCCCATGAAACCGGTCCCTAAGTTCTTATGCTTTGGCGGCGGTAAGCACGCGAAAACAAAGCGCTAAGTATACCTTAGCCCGGGTTGCCATGAAGGTGAATCCAAACCGTTATGCGACAGACAAGCGCAATCGCGGATTAGTTCATTACCGGGCAGGGTTATCTTGAACCGCCCCAGCAGTCTCCTGTGCGGACGCACCCGACCCCAAGCGAACTGCGTCAATTGTCCGTAGCGCGGTTGCCCATATTCGGGCAGATCTGCACGCTAGCGCCGGGAAGCCGCACTCTGCAGCCCGGCGGGCACCAACCAGCGCCCGGCGATGCCAAATCCGCCCTCGATCAAGAGGGCAAGGCATGCGGCCGGCACGGCGCCGGCGAGCAGCAGCGTCGTGTCGTTAACCGCCAGACCCGCCACGATGCGCTCGCCGTAACCGCCGGCGCCGATAAAGGCTGCAATGGTGGCGGTACCGACATTGATCACCGCCGACGTCCTGATCCCGGCGAGAATAGTGCGCGACGCCAGCGGCAGTTCGATCAAGCGCAGGATTTCCGCTTTCCGCAGGCCGAGCGCCGCCGCCGCGTGTTTGAGTCCCCGCGTCACCTCCGCCATGCCGGCCTCGGTATTGCGCACGATGGGCAGCAAGCCATACAAAAACAGCGCCACCAGCGCCGGCAGGGTACCGATGCGGTCAAGTAGCGCGATCAGAAATGCAAGCAGCGCAAGCGACGGTATCGTCTGCAACACGCCGACCGCCGGGATGATCACGCGCTGCGCCGTCCGCGAGCGCGCCGCCCACACCCCCAGCGGAATGCCCGCGAGGCAGCTCGCCGCCAGCGATACAAATACCAGCAGAAGGTGCTGCCCGGTGACGCGCAAAAAATCGTCACCGAACAATTGATCGAAAAAACCGCGTCTCCGACCGTCGCCGCGCCCGGACCCCGGTGCGACAAAATCATCGGCAACGCCGGCAAACGACCGGCCTTCGATTTCCACCGCCGCGTTCATGGCGAGCATCCGCGCGGGCGGGATCTTCCCTTCCAGCGCCGCGACAGCGGCCCAGGTTTTCGGCAGGCGTTGCGGCAAGTCGGCACGGTGCAGCAACAGTGCCGCGTAGGGCGGGAAAAATTTGCGGTCGTCGTCGAGCACGCGCAGTCCGTAGCGGCTGATCTTTGCATCCGTCGTGTAAACGTCCATTACGTCGATGCGCCCCGCCGTCAGCGCTTCATAGGCGAGTCCGTGATCAAGTCCGCCGGCGGTGGTCGGCAGGCCATAGGCAAGTCGCAAAGCAGGCCAGCCGTCCTTGCGATTGAGAAACTCCTGCGACAACCCGAACACGAGGTCCGCGTGGCGCGCGAGGACGGAGAGGGTCGTTATGCCGCGCTGCGCGGCCGCTGTTTCGCTCATTGCCAGCGCGTAGGTATTGCTGAATCCCAGCGGCACCGATGCCACGATTCCGTCCGTCACCAGCGCACGGTTGATATCCTCCAGACTCAGCGCGGTTATCCTGCCGAGCAGTTCAAATGCAATCGTCCCGGAATACTCGGCATAAACGTCGATTGCACCGCTTTTCAACGCCGCGAACACGACTGCGGTATTGCCGAGCCCGGGCTTGAAAGTAACTTGCGCCTCACCCGCCGCGCGCGCCGTGCGCGCGATGATTTCGCCGAGGATGTAAGACTCGGTGAAGCGCTTGGAGCCCACGGTGAGGCCGGCGGCGCCGGCAAGCTCGCTGCACACGGGCATGGCCAGCAGCACGCCCGCGATGCTTAATACCGTCAATTTGCGCAATCCCTTCACTCGGGCGTGATGCCGGCGGCTTTGGCGATTTTCGCGAACTTCGGAACTTCGCTTTTGATGTGCGCCGCGAACTGTTCCGGCGTATTCGTCACCGGGTCGACGCCCTGCCCGGTCAGGTAATTCCTCATTTCCGGTTCGGCCACGATGGCGACGAGCGGCGGCAGCGGGCCCGAAATCCGCCGGCGGGAAACGCCGCAATAAAGCGAATCGGTTTTGCCGGGTACGACTGCGCGTCTGCGCCGGCGCAGGCGGCCAGCATCGCCGCCGCGATGCCGCGCCAAAACGCAGCGTCCGCAAGTTTACGCGCGCGCATGTGCCAGCAAAAACCGCTTGAGCTCCTGCGCGCAGCGATCGGGCATCGCATCGGTGATGTTATGCGGCATCCCTTCATACACAATGAACTCGCAATCCGGAATCAGGCGTTCCAGCACGCGATACTCATCGACCTCGTGTATCGGGTCGCCGCCGGGCACCACCACCAGCGTCGGGCACCGGATCTTCGGCAATTCTGGCGTCAAATCCATGCCCGCCATCATGGGCACGATGCGCGCGAGCACCTCGACCGGCGCGCGCGCCGACTCCGCAATGAACCACTCCACAAACCCGGGCTCGACCGCGTCGACATTGATGCGATCCCTGATGGTTTCGCGCAGGAAAGCCGCCACACCCTTGGCGCCTATGCGCGCGACCCAGCTGCCGTAATCCGTTTTGCCTTTCTTCATACCGGGCGTTGCGGCAAAGCACGCCAGAGTCAGAATCCGCTGCGGATAGTTGGCCGCGACGCTTTGCGAAACGAACGCACCGGCCGAGGAGCCCATAAGATGCGCGTGCTCGATGCCGAGATGGTCGAGCAGCTCGATCACATCTCTGGTCAGACGCTCGAACGTCAGCTGATCCGGCCCCGGAATTTCCGATTCGCCATGCCCCCGCAGCTCCAGCCGCACGACCCGGAAGTCGCGCGCGAGATGCGGCACCCACGCATAGAAGCGCCGCGCACTGCCCATTGCCGCGTGCAGCATGACCAGCGTATCGCGCATGCGCCACGGATCGGTGTAATCGTCAACGCAGTAACTCAAGCGCAATCCGTCGCTGGCGGTGAATTTGTCCATGATCGTTACGCTTTGAATGGTACGCGCTTGGCGTACTCCGCAACCGCGGTTTCCAGCGTCACGAACACGGCGCCGCTGTCCTTCAGCTTCCGGATAAGTTTCTCCAGCATCAGCATGCGACCGCCGCGCCCGATCACGAACGGATGGAACGTGTAGGTGATCACGCCCCACCGCAGGTTTTTTTTCATGTAGAGGAAATCGTTGACCCAGTTTTCGAGTACCAGATTGGTATTCATCAATCCGGGCAATATCCACTCCTTGGTACGGATGAATTCGAAATGCGGATAATCGTCGAGCGTCCAGCTGATCGGCATCTCGATCAATTTAGTGGTTTTGCCGAACACCGCCGGCTTTTCCAGCTCGATGACGTCGCCCTGGCGCACGCGGTACGGCGTGTAGTCGTCGCCCATCATGCTGCTGTCGTAGATGAAACCGTGCTTGAGCAGCAGTTCCACCGAGTGCGGACTTAAATCCCAGGATGGCGAGCGGTAGCCGCGCGCATAGCGTCCGGTGAGTATCCTGATCTGCTCGTTGGCGCGCACCAGCCCTTCTTCTTCCTTGTCGCGCGTCAGCAACGCCGGTGGCACATGCGTCCAACCATGGTGGCCGATCTCGTGACCGGCATCGAACACTTCCTGGCAACGCGCCGGATAGGTCTCGAGCGTATGCCCCGGAATGTACCACGACGTCGGGATCTTGTGCTTGTTGAGCAGCGCCAGGAGGCGCGGGGTCGCCACATCCGCGCCAAATTCGCCGCGCGACACCGGCGTCGGCGAGGTCATGCCGCGCGCAATGAACCCTGACATTGCGTCAAAATCAAACGTCAAACAAACGATATGCCGTGCCATTTAACCCTCATAATCTGAATCACTGCATATAGCAACCGCACAGTTTTTGGAACCCCTTTCAGTAAGCCGAGCGCCCGCCTTCCGCGGGTATCGTCGCGCCAGTGATCATGCGCGATTCGTCGCTCGCAAGAAACAACGCGATATTCGCAATGTCTTCGGGCTTGCCCACCCAAAATGGATACTCCTTGCTGCGTCCGGCCGCATCCTGGCGATCGGCGATCGGGCCCAGCCGGTCGGGCGTGCCGTAATTGCTGGTGATGCGCTCGGTCAGAATGCGCCCGGCGCAGATAGCGTTCACGCGCACATTGTTCTTCGCATAAGCGCCGGCCAGCGCGCGTGTCAGGGAGAGTATTGCGCCTTTGGCCGCGGTATAAATATGGGAAGGACTGCCGCCGCGCAGCGCGGCGCCCGAGGACATGTTGACCACCGCGCCGCCGCTCGCCTTGATGATTTCCGGGATGGCGTGCCGGCAGCACAGAATCGGCCCGAGCAGGTCGAGCGACATCGTGTGCTGCCATACCTTGAGGTCGACGTCGGTGACGTAACTGTCGGCCGGAACCGAGCCGCCCGCGCAGTTGTACAACACGTCGATTTTACCAAAGCGGCGCACGGTCGCGTCGATCGCCGCCTTGACGCTGTCCTCGTTGGTCACATCCGTTTGAATAAATAGCGCGTCGCCGCCCGCATCGCGCACAAGCTTCTCGGTCGCGCTGCCGAGTTCGGGTTTGATCTCGGCGATGGCGACGCGCGCGCCTTCGCGTGCGAACAACGATGCCGCCGCACGCGCTATTCCGGAACCGGCACCCGTGATGAATGCAACCTTGCCTGCGAGACGCCCCATATCAGCGCATTCCTGGTGCGGCAAACTCATGACTGAGCGTCAGCCGGCGCAATGCTTGAGCAGGAAACGCTTGAGTTCTTCGGCACATTTTTCCGGCACCGAATCGGTGATGTTATGCGGCAGGCCCGGATAGACGACGTATTCGCAATTGCGGATCTTGTTCTTCACCACTGCATACTGCTCGGGCGTGCCCAGTGGATCGGGCTGCGGTATCACCGCCAGCGTCGGGCAGCGGATTTCGTGCAGGCAGTCGGTCAGATCGCACGCTTTCATCATGCGCACGAAGCGGTAAAACAACTCCGCGTCGGTCTTGGCCGATTCATCGATAAACCAGCGCTTGAAACCCTCTTCCGCGCCTTTCGGCAAACGGTCCGCGATGGTGGCTTCAAGAAAACCGCGGAAGCCCTGTGCTTTGATCCCCGCTATCCATTTCTCCGCATCGACCAGCGAATTCTTCAAGCCGGGCGTCGAGGCAAAATCGCCGAGCGTCCTGACGCGATCCGGGTAATCGATCGCTACTTGCATCGCGACAATGGCGCCTGCGGAAGAGCCGGCGACGTGAAACTGTTGGCAGCCGAGCGCATCCGCGAGTTCTGCCACATCCTGCGCGAGCCGCGCTACCGATAACTGGTCAGGCTCCGGTATCTCGGTCTGTCCGTGCCCGCGCATGTCCGGCCGCACCACGCGAAAATGGCGCGCCAGGATGGGCACCCACTTGTAGAGCCGGCGCGAACTGCCCATCGCCGCGTGCACCAGAAACAAGGTTTCCTGGGGCCGCCACGGATCGCTGTAATCGTCAACGGCATAGCGCAGCTTCAGCCCGTCACTGGCAACGTGGGTATGCATTACGGAGGACAACGGCATCGTTCGCCTTTCAATCCAGTTTGACGCGGGCATTTTTGATGACGCGCGCCCACTTTTCGGTTTCGCTCTTGATGTTGGCGGCAAACTGTTCTGGCGTGCCACCGATGGGGTCGAAGCCGAGATCGACGAGCCGCGCCTGAATATCCGGCAGCCTGAGCACGCTTGTCATGGTTGCGCTTATTTTATTGATGGCGTCTTTCGGCGTTGCGGCCGGCGCGAGGCAGCCCCAGTAAGTGCCCGAATCGACACCCTTCAGACCCGCTTCAATGAATGTCGGTACTTCCGGCATCGCCGGCGAGCGCTTGTCGCCCGTGACCGCGATGGCGCGCAGCCTGCCGACCACCACATGCTGTTTTACGGAACTGATTCCCGCAAACATCATGACGACCTGCCCGCCGAGCACGTCGGCCACCGCCGGGCCGGTGCCCTTGTACGGAATATGCACGAGGTCGATATTCGCCGCGCTCTTTAACAACTCGCCGCCCAGATGCGTCGAACTGCCGGGGCCGCCGGATGCGAAATTGAGCTGGCCGGGCCGGGCTTTCGCAAGCGCCACGAATTCCTTCACCGTCCTGACCGGCACCGATGGATGCACGATCAGGATCACCGGCGCCGCAGCCATCAACGACACCGGCGCAAAGTCGCGCGTCGAATCGTACGGCAGCTTGCTGTAGAGGCTCGGGTTGGTCGTGAACGACGTGTCGACCATCAACAGCGTGTAGCCGTCGGCGACGGACTTGGCGGCCAATTCGCTGCCTATGGTACTGCCGCCTCCCGCCCGATTGTCGATCACCAGTTGCTGGCCGAGCACCTCGCTTAACTTCGGTGCAATCGTGCGCGTCAAAATATCGGTGCCGCCGCCGGGCGCGAACGGGACAATGACGCGTATGGATTTGCCGGGATAGGTTTGCGCCACACACCCGGTGGCGTATGCCAGCAGGCCGGCGACACCTGCGGCAATTCCGACGATAATGGGTCTCATGAGATCCTCGTGCCTGGAAACGTTAAACCCCTGCCAGGGGGTCAAAGCCTCTGCAACGCTTGCGGTGAAACGGTCGTGATCACTGTACGAATTCTAACCCATATGGCGCGCCGGATCAGTTCGGCGCCTTCATCAAATCCGAAATCCAGAAATTCGCGAAATTTGCCAAGCTCGCGGGCGTCAAGCCTGAGTAGCTATTGAGAAATATAAAGTTTAACTTTAGAATACTCATCTATGCGCTACATCCGCCGCGAACTGGAGAAATCGTTGACGCGAGCCGTCCGCGACTTTCCGGCGGTCGTGCTGACAGGGCCGCGACGTGCCGGGAAAACGTATATTCTGCGCCGTCTCTTCCCTCTCGCAGGCTATTTTCTGCTCGAGGATCCCGATATCGTGGCGCGTCTGCGCGCCGACCCCCAGGGTTTCCTCGACGCAGTGAAGACGCCGGTGATTCTCGACGAAGTGCAAAATGTGCCGGAGGTGTTCGCGCTGGTTCGTTCGCGCATCGACCACCAGCCGCGCCGGCGCGGCCAGTGGCTGTTGACCGGGTCCCAGGAAGCGCCTTTGATGCAGGGGATCACGGAGTCGATGGCCGGCCGCGCGGCCGTGTTGCAACTGCTGCCGCTCTCGACGCGGGAAACGCCCAAGGTTTCCCTGCTTCACGGCGGTTATCCCGAGGTGCTCGCGCGACCGGGCAGTGCGCGGCTGTGGTTCAGTTCCTACCTGCAAACCTACCTGGAACGCGATGTCCGGGCGGTCACCGCGGTAAAAGACCTCGCGACCTTCCGGCGCTTCATCGCCCTGCTCGCGAGCCGCCACGGACAGGTACTGAACAAAACCGATCTGGCAGCGCCGCTGGGTGTCAGTGTGCCGACGATTGCACAATGGCTGGGCGTGCTCGAAACCACCGCCCAGATTCTCATCGTTCCACCCTACTTTGAAAACTTGGGCAAGCGCCTGATCAAGTCGCCGAAAGTCTACTGGACGGACTCCGGCCTCGCGTGCCATCTGCTCGGCATCGACACCGCGGCCGAACTGGCGAAATCGCCCTTTATGGGCACGCTCTTCGAGGGCTTCATCGCGTCGGAAATTGCCAAGGCGCAGGCCAACTCCGGCATGCGCCGCGAGCTTTACTATTTTCGCGACCAACAGGGCCTGAAAATTGACTTCCTGATACCGCGGCGCGGCGGGGCGATGACCCTGTTGGAATGCAAGGCCGGCCGCACCGTCACGCCAGCGATGGCTGCGCCTTTACGGCAGCTCGGTGCGGCCATGAAAAAAAAGCACCGCAAGAAGCCCGTGGATATGCTTCTCGTCCATCAATCGCCCACGGCAGGCACGTTGACGCAAGCAGTCGCGCCGGGAGTCCGGGCGCAGGCGTGGCAGCGTTTTGTCGCT
>JANNPG010000040.1:0-2034 GCA_031399805.1 Betaproteobacteria bacterium
GTGGGCGCCGGCGGCAATCTGGGCATCGCGCTGGCGGCCAAATCGCCGCCCGACGGCTACACTATCCTGATCACGTCGCCGACGATCGCGATCAGTCCCTCGCTCTTCGCGCACCTCGATTACGATGCGGCGCGCGACCTCGCACCGGTGGCGCGGCTCGCCTCTATCCAGAACGTCCTGCTGGTGCACCCGTCGGTGCCGGCGAAAACGCTCAAGGAGTTCATCGCGCTCGCGCGCGCGCATCCCGGCAAGCTCAATTACGGGTCGGGCGGTCCCGGCACCACCAACCACCTCGCCAACGAGCTGTTGTTGAGCCTGGCGAAAATCAACATGGTGCACGTGCCGTACAAAGGCGCCACCATCGCCACGCTCGCGCTGATCGGCGGCGAAGTCGATGAAGTCATCGTCTCGGTGGCCTCCGTGCTGCCGCAGATCCGCGCCGGCAGGGTGCGGCCGCTGGCGGTGCTCGCGGAAAACCGGGTGCCGACGCTGCCCGGCGTGCCGACCTCGAAGGAGGCAGGGGTCGACGACTTCGTGATGCCGATCTGGTACGCGATGTTCGCGCCCGTCGCGACGCCGCGCGACATCGTGCTCAGGCTCAATCAGGAAATTTTCCGCGCGCTTGATGCGCCGGACCTGCGCGAGCGGCTGGCCGCCGCCGGCGTGGACCCGTGGCCGGGCACGCCGGACGAGCTGGCGGCGTTGGTGAAAAACGAAACGGCGCGTTACGCGGGCATCGCGAAAAAAGCCGGCCTGCGCGCGCAGTGATGCGCTTGGCGTGTCGCGGCTCTAGCGGCCCGGTCGCATAAGAGCGCATTACAAAATAAGAGATACGTCATCTCCATGGCAGTCTAATCGTAGCGCAGGCGACCTCGCCTGCACCAGCCTCAATGTGGGCGAGTCGCCTGCGCTACCCTCATTTTGAAATGCGTTCCAGGTTTTCTTTTCATCCGGCCGGCCGTATGATGGCGGTCCCATCCGGCTGCCGGATCACACCCGAAAGAAACGAAGGAGATCGCAATGGCAGGTGATGTGACACAAGTGCTGGCCCGATTCGCGGCTACGCTCAAATACGAAGATATACCGCCGCGCGTCACCGAATACTGCAAGAACGTGCTGCTCGACACGCTCGCGTGCGCGGTGGCCGGCCACCAGGGCGACGAAACCCGCCAGATTGCGGCGCTCGCGTCGGGCATCGCGCAATCGGCTGAAAGCAGCGTCATCGGCGGCGAGCGTTTGTCGCTGGCGGGCGCGACGCTGTTGAACGGCTACCTGGTGACCGCGGTCACGATGTGCGACGTCCATCGTGCCACCCTCACCCACGTGACGCCGGAAGTGATCCCGCCTGCGCTCGCAGTCGCGGAGCGCGACGGCCTGTCGGGCCGCGACCTGCTAATCGCGATCGCCGCCGGTTTGGAGATAACGACGCGCGTCGGTCTCGGCCTCGACTATCCGGAGGCGCGCAAGCGCGGTTGGCACGGGCCCGGCGTGATCGGTCCGTTCGGCGCCGCCGCCGCGGTGGGCCGCCTGCTCGGACTGGACGCCGCAACCATGGCAATGGCGTTCGGGCTCGCCGGCAGCCAGTCCGCCGGCACGTTTGCCGCGTGGGGAACGCCGACGATCAAGTTTCATCAGTGCCGCGGCGCACTGTCGGGACTGATGGCGGCGCTGCTTGCGCAACAGGATTTCGTCGCCACCAGCGAATTCCTGACTGCCAAGGACGGCGGTCTTTATACGACGTACTCGAACGGCGGGCGCCCCGACGCGGCGATCGCGGAACTCGGCCAACGCTGGGAACTCGAGCAGATCGCGCTGCGCCTGTGGCCCTCGGCCTCCAGCATTCAGGGCTTCATTACGGCGATGTTCGATCTCGTGGAAAAACACAATCTGCGGCCCGCGGAGGTGAAGAAGATCAACGTGACCATGAACAAGACGGCAGTCGACATGCACGGCATGTTCCCCCGCTACAAGGGCAAGTTCGACGCGCTGCTGTCGACGCACTACGCGGCGGCGGTGATCCTGCACGATCGCGAG
>JANNPG010000058.1:0-4414 GCA_031399805.1 Betaproteobacteria bacterium
AGAGCTCGATGCGGCGATCGAAAAATGGGTCGCCGCCATCTGCGTCGCGGGGCCGCGTGCGGTGCGGCTGCAGAAAGCGCTGGTGCGCGACTGGGAGCGCATGTCCATCCGTGACGCGATACACCAGGGCATTCGCGTATGTGCCGAGGCGCGCAGTACCGACGAGCCGGTGCGGCTGATGCAGGCGTTCATCGACCGAAAAAAGACCCGGTGAAGCGAGCAAGGCGATGGGGCACCTGCGGTAGTTTCCGGAAACGATCATAAGGACACGCTATGGACAAATCACGTGGTGTTGTAAGGCCGGAAGTATTGAGCACTCTGATCGTCTTGGCCGGGATGGTGTGTTCCACGGTGGCGCTGGCGCAGGCTTACCCGACGAAACCGATACGCTTTGTGGTACCGGCGCCCCCTGGCGGGGGCACGGACACGGTCGCGCGCATAGTGGGTCAAAAGCTCAGCAGCTCGGTGG
Source organism: Betaproteobacteria bacterium (assembly GCA_031399805.1). Classification (GTDB taxonomy): domain Bacteria; phylum Pseudomonadota; class Gammaproteobacteria; order Burkholderiales; family SG8-41; genus PALSA-1004. The sequence goes on from JANNPG010000058.1 coordinate 470, forward strand.
GTCAGCCGGTGGTCGTCGACAATCGTGCGGGCGCCAGTGGAAATATCGCTGCGCGACTCGTGGCGGATGCCATACCGGACGGCTATACCTTGTTCGTGGTGTTCGCGAGCCACGCGACCAACCCGAGTCTTTTCAAAGACCTGGGTTACGACCCGATCAAGGATTTTTCCGCGATCACGCGTTTGACCGGGCTGCCTTATCTGTTGATCGTGCACCCGTCATTGCCCGTCAAGAATGTAAAAGAGCTGGTCGCGCTCGCCAAGTCAACCAAGGGAGGACTGACTTACGCCTCGGGGGGCGCCGGTTTGACGGGGCACCTCGCCATGGAATTGCTCAAGGAAGTCGGCGGCTTCGATGCCGTTCATGTCGCGTACAAAGGCGGGGCCGCGGCCACTATCGATGTGGCCGGGGGCCGCGTCTGCTGTTTCTTCGCGAGTGCGCCATCCGCACTGCCGCAAGTGCAGAGCGGCAAAGTGCGCGTGATCGCAGTGTCGACCAAAGAGCGTTCGCCGCTGGTGCCGGATGTCCCCACCGTCGCCGAACAGGGCTACCCCAATTACGACGTCGTGAGTTGGTACGGACTGCTGGGCCCCGCCCGCCTGCCCAGGAACGTGGTCGGATTTCTGCATAAGGAAGTCCTGAGCCTGCTGCGCAACGACGACGTGATCAAGCAGCTGGCAGCGGTGGGCGCAACGCCGGCGCCGTCTGCAACGCCGAATGAATTCGCCGCGTACATCCAGTCAGAAATCGACACCTGGAGCAAAGTTATCAAGCGGGCGGGGATCACGGCGCAGTGAACCGGTTACACTACTGCTTCAAATGTCCGTAACAGGTGCTAAAAGCTGCATTCGCAGTTTAAAATGTATTTGTTGCGGCAAAGTACGAGCTGCTGAGCAGTATCCATTGCCTACTTGTTCCTGACCGCCGATGACCTCGACCACAGACTTCTCAGACCCTCACGCCGAAATGCGTGAAGCGTTGCGCTCGTTGTGCAAGCAGTATGACAGCGCCTACTGGCAGAAGGTGGACGAAGCGCGCGGCTATCCCGACGAGTTTGTTGACGCATTGACCAAGGCGGGCTGGCTGGCCGCGCTGATTCCGGAGCAATTCGGCGGCTCGGGTCTCACGCTGGCCGAAGCCTCCGTGATCATGGAAGAAATCAACCGGTCGGGCGGCAACTCGGGCGCGTGTCACGGTCAGATGTATAACATGAACACGCTGCTGCGCCATGGCTCCGACGAGCAGAAGCGCACGTATCTCCCCAAGATCGCGACGGGTGAATTGCGGCTGCAGTCGATGGGCGTGACCGAGCCCGGGGCGGGCACCGATACGACAAAGATCAAGACTGTCGCGGTCCGACAGGGCGACCGTTACGTGATTAACGGCCAGAAAGTCTGGATTTCGCGTGTCCAGCATTCGGAACTCATGATATTGCTGGCGCGTACCACGCCGCTCGATGAAGTCAAGAAAAAATCCGAAGGCATGTCGATCTTCATGGTCGACTTGCGCGAGGCGGTCGGCCATGGCATTACGGTGCGGCCGATCCGCAACATGGTCAACCACGAAACCAACGAACTCTTCATCGACAATCTGGAAATCCCCGCCGCCAATCTGATCGGCGAGGAGGGCAGGGGCTTCAAATACATACTCGACGGCCTGAACGCCGAACGCATCCTGATCGCGGCGGAATGCATAGGCGACGGTTACTGGTTCATCGACAAGGGAACCGCCTACGCGAAAGAGCGCGTCGTGTTCGACCGCCCGATCGGCAAAAACCAGGGCATACAGTTTCCGCTGGCGCGCGCTTACGTCAACGTCGAAGCGGCGAACCTGATGCGTTTCAAGGCGGCGGCGTTGTTCGACGCCGGCCAACCGTGCGGCGCGGAAGCGAATATGGCGAAACTGCTCGCGGCGGATGCGTCATGGGAGGCGGCGAATGTCTGCCTGCAAACGCATGGCGGATTCGGTTTCGCCGCCGAGTACGACGTCGAGCGCAAATTCCGGGAGACGAGGCTGTACCAGGTGGCGCCGATTTCAACCAATTTGATACTTTCGTACATCGGCGAGCATGTACTTGGGCTACCGCGCTCATTCTAAATCTTGAACCGTCAAGCAGGTCTTGAACCGCGAAGGACGCGAAGGTCGCAAAGGAACGCCAAAAAGAACACAAATAGGACAGCTTTAATATTCGATGTATTTTTTTCACGTAGTTCCATGGATTCGAATGCCTAAATGACGATTGATCCAATAGTTTTTGAGTTTTTCCTTCGCGTCCTTTGCGTCCTTCGCGGTTAAAGATTGTGACTAGGCCTTTAGAAGGAATCACCGTGGTTGCGCTCGAGCAGGCGGTCGCCGCGCCGTTCGCAACGCGCCAGCTTGCCGATCTGGGCGCGCGCGTGATCAAGATCGAGCGTCCCGGCGTCGGCGATTTTGCGCGCGACTACGATCAAACGGTCAAAGGCCTGTCGGCGTACTTCGTGTGGCTCAATCGCTCCAAGGAAAGTCTCACGCTCGACGTGAAACACCCGCAAAGTGCGGAAATTCTCGCGCGGTTGATCGGCAAGGCCGACATATTCATCCAGAACCTCGCGCCGGGCGCGGCGGGTCGGTTGGGGCTGGCCGCGGAAACATTGCTGGCGAAACATCCGCGCCTCATCGTGTGCGACGTGTCCGGCTACGGCGACAGCGGGCCGTACGCCCACAAGAAAGCGTACGATCTGCTGATCCAGAGCGAGGCGGGCGTGCTGTCGGTAACCGGAACGCCGGAGACGCAGGCGAAAGTCGGTATTTCCATCGTGGACATCAGCGCTGGCATGTATGCATATTCCGGCATCCTGACTGCGCTCTACCAGCGCGAAAAAACCGCCAAAGGCACGCGCGTCGATGTCACGATGTTCGAGTCGCTGGCCGAATGGATGTCGCATCCACTTAACTACACGCATTTCGGTGGCAAGGCGCCGCGGCGCAGCGGGCCCGACCACGCGACCATCGTTCCGTACGGCCGCTTCAAGTGCGGCGACGGCGCGTATGTGATGCTGGGCATCCAGAATGAGCGCGAGTGGGCGAAATTCTGCGCCGGCGTGCTGGGCATGCCGGATCTCGGCAAGGATGTGCATTACAACAACAATACGAAGCGTACTGAGCGGCGCGCCGAGATGGTGGCGCTGATAGAGAAGGTGTTCGCCCGCATGACAGCAGAGCAGGTGGTCGCCAAACTGGACGCAGCGGACATCGCGAATGCCCGTATCAACACGCCGCAGGAGGTGTGGGAGCATCCGCAACTCAAAGCGCGCAACCGCTGGCGCGAGGTGGGGTCGCCGGCCGGCCCGCTGCCGGTGCTGCTGCCGCCGGTCACGATGCCGGATTTCGAGGCGCGCCTCGACCCGATACCGGCGGTCGGCGAGCACACCGACCGCGTGCTTGCCGAATTGGGTTATGGCGCCGGGGAAATTGCGGCGTTGCGCACGGCGAAGGCCGTGTAGTCGGTCGCAACTCCAAAGGTAATGCCACGAGATATTGCAAGGAGTGATTAATCATGGATACGATTACCAAGCGTGACACGACATCGGCAACGCGCACGCTGTGCGAATTTCTCGCGGAAATTCGCTACGATGATTTGCCCCAGGCTGTCGTTGCGCGCACCGAAGAATTATTTCTCGACTGGTTTGCCTCGACGCTCGCCGGCAAAGACGCGCGGCCGACGCGCATCATGGAGAATTTCGCGGCCGAAATGGGCCCGCGCGAGGGCGCGAGCGAAATCCTGGTGTCGCGTAAAAGGACTTCGCCGGTGTTCGCGGCGCTCATCAACGGCGCGGCATCGCACTTCGTCGAGCAGGACGACCTGCACAACAGCTCGGTATTGCATCCGGGGACCGTGGTGTTTCCGGCGGTGCTCGCTGCGGCGCAGGAGACCGGCGCTTCGGGACAGGAGTTCATTGCCGCGAG
>JANNPG010000090.1:0-3578 GCA_031399805.1 Betaproteobacteria bacterium
GGTCACGAGCCGGGGTTCTTCGACGTTCCGTTCGCCCTGCACGACCGTTCGCTCCTGCGCGATGTGGTGCGATCGAATGGATTTCAGCAAATTGAAATCTCAACCGTGAGCATTCGCACCGTGAGCCCTTCCGCGCGCTGGCTGGCGACCGGCATCGTGACGGGCTCACCGGCGAGCCTGGAGCTGCAGCAGCGAGGCATTGCGTCCGAGCCCGTCATCGAAGCGGCTGCGGCAGCTCTCGCCCGCGCGTTTGGCGACTGCCCCTGCGAGACGGACCGAAGAGCCGTGGTGGTAACGGCACGCGCGCCATAAAACCCAGCGGTGCGTGGCACATGCGCATAGGCGATAAACTGCCTTCTAACTTCAGTTGGAGCGGACGCGCCGCAAGCGCATCGGCATCATCAACGGTGATCGCGGCGCGCCGCTCAACATCACGTTACGCTCTTCTGAATTTCTCGGCGTTCATCGGCGGCTATTACTTGCCGTAACAACTACTACTCGCCCTTAATGCCAGCCTCTTTGATTATCGCCGACCACTTCTTCATGTCGGCGCGGACGACGGCGGCGAATTCTTCCGGCGTGTCGCCCACCGCGATCGCGCTTTCCGCCGCAGGATTTTCTGCGAATTCCGGCGAGCGCACGATGATCAAGCGCCCAGCGCCTTGCGCAATTCGCCCGTCACGCGCGACGCCTCCGCCATCATGAAAGCGATGTCGCTGTTGGTGGTGAGAAAACGCGCACCCTTGCGGATGAACTCCATCTGGCGCGCGAGATTGCGGTCGCCGCCGGCGCCGGGGATTTTGCCGTGCTTCTTGGCCGCCGCGAACACGCGATCGAGTGCGGCGATATGCACGGGCGTGCCGTACTCGCCCGGCTTGCCCAGCGCGGTCATCAAATCGTTGGAACCCACGTGTATGACGTCGACGCCGTCGACCGCGGCGATCGCTTCGACGTTGTCGAGACCTTCCTGCGTTTCTATCATGCACACGACTAGCGTGTTTTCATTGAGCGCGGCGACCGCGTCGCCGGTGGACACGGCGCGAAAATCAAACATCGTATAACTGCCGGACACCGAACGCTTGCCGATGGGCGGGAACTTCGCGCGATTGACCGCGCGCCGCGCTTCAGCGGCGGTGTTGATGTCGGGGAACACGATGCCCATGACGCCGTTGTCGAGCAGCACCTGCGTGTCGGGATCGTCGCAACTCCTCACGCGCGCCATCGGCACCACGCCGCAGCCGAGTGCGGCCTGCGCGATATGGCCGGTCGTCTCTACCGAGTACAGCGCGTGCTGGCCGTCGACAAAAATGAAATCATGCCCGGTCGTCTTCGCGATGCGCGCGATGTCGCCGGAGCGCCCGATCCGCGCGATCATGCCGAGCGCGACCTTGTCCGCTTTAAAGAGTTCTTTCACCGCATTCTTCATGGATGCCGCGCTGGCCATTTTCCGTCTCCCTTGAAATTGTCATGCACGCGCGCGGATGCGCGGGTTCCTGCCCACCTTGCCCATCACCGCGCTTTTACACTGCGGCAGTTGCGGCGCTCCGCGCTTTTCCACCGCTTGGAGCCTTCACATCAGCCGCGCCGACGCAGGCGCGGCTGATTTTTCGCGTTCTCAATCGATCTTTGCGCCGGAATCTTTGACTACCTTCGCCCATTTTGTGACTTCGGACTTGAGGTGAGATTCATATTCGGCCGGCGTGCTGGTCAGGGCGTCCGCGCCTTGTTCGCTCATAAATTTCGCGCTCGCTGGGCTCTGCACGATCCGCACCACTGCGGTATTGAGTCTGTCGACGACCGTCGCCGGCATCCCGGGCGGCCCGACGAGCCCGAAGAAATTGCTGGCTTCGAAATCCCGCACCCCTTTCTCTGCAATCGTTGGCACCTCGGGCAGCGCGGGCATGCGCGTGGCGGTGCTGACGCCGAGCGCTCGCAGCTTTCCTGTCTTTACATGCGGCACGGCGGAAGGCGCGGTCGCAAACGACAGCGCGACGTGACCGGCGAGCAAATCGGTCATCGCCGGCGGCGCGCCTTTGTACGGAACATGCACGATATTGATGCCGGTCCTGAAACGGAACAGCTCGGCGGCCAGATGAGGCAGGCTGCCGTTGCCGGCGGAACTGTAGTTGAGCTGGCCGGGGCGCTTTTTCGCGTAGTCGATAAACTCATTGACCGACTTCACGGGGACCGAGGGATGCACGCACAGTACTTGCCCGGTCACCGCGATCAGCGTCACCGGCGTAAAATCCTTGATTGGATTGTAGGTGATGCTGGTATAGAGACTGGCGTTGATGCTATGCGCCGTCGATGCCATCAGCAGCGTATAGCCGTCGGGGGGCGACTTGACCGCGATCTCGGCGCCAATGTTGGCGCCGCCGCCAGGGCGGTTGTCGATGATCACCTGCTGCTTCCATTCCTCGGTCAGCTTCTGGCCGATCGCGCGCGCGAGAATGTCGGTCGTGCCCCCGGCCGGAAACGGGATGACCACGCGGATCGATTTTGACGGATAGGGCTGCGCACTTGCATGAGCAACGATGCCAACAATTCCGATCGCTGCAAAGTAAAGTGCGCCGAGCGTTTGCGTCGTACGTATGATCTTCATGGCTTTCCGTCCTGTAACATCGTTGGTGTTGCGCTCAGGCCTCGCGAAACAGCCTGCCGGCGCCGGGAATCGCGCGCCGGTCATTTATAACACGCAGCATCTTCCACATGCCTGACGCGTTACTTGTTACGACCGGCTTGCCGAACTTCTTCTCGAGGGGTTCGATGATGTCGAGCGTGGGAAAATTCGAGCAGCTGATGAAAATCGCCTGCGCTGCGGGGCGGTCTACTTCAGCCACCAGCGCCGTGATGCGTTCCGACGTGACCTTCGAATGCGCCTGCGTCCCAAGACCCTGGATCGCCACCACCTCGAAGCCGTCGGCTTCCAGATAGTCCTGCAGTTTGCGGTTTAGCCACGGTTCATAGGGCGAAGCAACGCTCACGCGCATCGCGCCCAGCGCGCGCAAGCCGTCCGCCACCGCCGCGGCTGAAGAGACGCCGGGAATTCCGGTCTGCGCTTTTATCCCGGCGCCGACGCGCTGGTCGTAAGCCGGCCCCCTCAGAAAACCGCCCGCAGTGCAGCCGTAGCAAATGACATCGACCTTGGCGTGCGCAAGCAGCGCCGATGCGGTTGGCACCTGCGTACCAAGCCACAGGAGATTTTCCTCGGAGTCCGCCGTGTGCTTGATCCGCTCGGAGTGGACCGACATGACACCGCCGGCCATGCGCTGGACCTCGAATTCCATGACCGTGTTCCATGACGGAACGATCAAACCGAGCTTACGTTCCCAGGTTCCCATTGCGTCCATTGCGGAAAAGCGTTGCGGCTTTGGGCAATGATGGCCGCCTGTCGCCGCCCATCGTACTCGATTCCACTAGGGCCGGGTTCGCCAATAAATGCAGGCGTGCCGCGTGCCTTCACGCTCATAGTCCCGGAACTCACTGAAGGGCGCCTTGAGCAAGCAGGATGGTCCTGCAAAATCTCATCCGCGCCTCAGTTCCACGATGGCTTCGATCGCCGCCGCAATCGTGGCGGG
>JANNPG010000097.1:0-11099 GCA_031399805.1 Betaproteobacteria bacterium
GAGCCTGTTTCGGAATGATCTGCAACCCGCCATCCTCAGCGGGACATGCGAGGATGTTCCGCCTCATTCTGTAATACGCGCTAAACATGCAGCCACCTCACGGTAAGAATTCCCAGCCAGGTCATCATCAGCGAACCGATGAGATGCGCTGCGATCTGCATAAATGCCCAGCCCAGTTCGCGATCGGCCAGCAATTCGACCGCTTCCGACGAGAAAGACGAGAACGTCGTGAGGCCGCCGAGAAAGCCGACGATCACGAACAGCCGCAGTTCCGGCGGCACACTGTCGTTATGCACGAAGTATTCGACCGCCAGACCGATCAGGTAGCCGCCGGCCAGATTTGCGGCCAGCGTGCCGAGCAGCATGTTCGAAAACAGCGGATTGAGCGCGATGCCGAGCAGCCAGCGCAGCCAGCAACCCAACGCGCCGCCGATGCCCACCGCGAGAAATCCGTAACCGGTCACAGTCGATCCCGCAAGAATTCCGGATGCAAAGCATAACAGGGAAACGCGGCGCGCCGCCACCAGCCTCCCGGTTGCGGCGCGTTGACGGCAGATAGGCTGGCCCGTCGTACGAAAACGCGCGCGATGCTATACTCGTTTTTTAAGTTTTCGCGATCGTCATGAGTAACCGCCTCGCCGGAGAAACAAGCCCTTATCTGCAGCAACACGCCAACAACCCGGTCGACTGGTATCCGTGGGGAGTGGAAGCGCTGCAGGCCGCGCGCGAGCAGGACAAACCCATACTGCTGTCGATCGGCTACTCGGCGTGCCACTGGTGCCACGTGATGGCGCACGAATCGTTCGAAGACCCCGAGGTCGCCGCGTTGATGAACAAGCTGTTCGTCAACGTCAAGGTCGACCGCGAAGAACGGCCCGATCTCGATCAGATCTACCAGACCGCGCACAACGTGCTGACGACGCGCCGCGGTGGCTGGCCCCTCACGATGTTTCTGCTGCCCGACCAGACGCCGTTCTTCGGCGGCACGTATTTTCCGAAGACGGCGCGCCATGACAAGCCGGGCATGGTCGATCTGCTGCCGCAGGTTGCCGCCACCTACCGCGACGGCCGTGCCGAGATCGAGCAAACTAGCAAATCGCTGCGCGCCGCTCTCGCAGCGATGCAGCCCGCCGCGACCGGCGACGGCGAGCTCACGCCGGCGCTGCTCGACGCAGCACTCGCCGAATTGAAGCGCCTGTTCGACAAAACTGACGGCGGATTGAGCGAAGCGCTAAAGTTTCCGCATCCCGCGGAATTCGAATTCTGCCTGCGTTGCGCCGCCGCGCGCGAAGACGACGATGCGCTGCACATGGTGAAGTTCACGCTGGCCCGGATGGCCGAGGGCGGCATTTACGACCAGCTTGGCGGCGGCTTTTGCCGCTACAGCGTCGATCCGCAATGGACGATCCCGCACTTTGAGAAGATGTTGTACGACAACGGCCCGCTGCTGCGTCTCTACAGCGACCTGTGGCTGGTCGACCGCCAGCCGCTCTACGCGCGCGTCGCCGCCGACACCGCGCGGTGGGCGATGCGCGAAATGCAGTCGCCGGACGGCGGTTACTACTCGACTCTCGACGCCGATTCCGAGCACGCGGAAGGCAAGTTTTACGTGTGGACCCCGGCGGAGGTCCAAGCTGCGCTGAGCGCCGCAGAATACGCGGTGGCCGCACCGCACTACGGACTTGATGCGGCGCCGAATTTCGAAAATAAATACTGGCACCTGCAGGTAGTCTCGCCGCTCGCGCTCGTTGCGCAACGTGTGGGCATTTCCGTCGACCACGCCCAGGCCCGGCTCGACGCGGCGCGCGGCAAACTGCTCGCGCGGCGCGAACAACGCGTGCGCCCGGCGCGCGACGAAAAGATTCTGACCGGCTGGAACGCGCTCATGATCAAAGGCATGGTGCGCGCCGCACGGGTGTTCGATCAACCGGCATGGCTCGCCTCCGCGCGCCACGCCGTCGATTTTATCCGCGCCACGTTGTGGCAGGACGGCCGGCTGCTCGCAAGCTACAAGGACGGCAAAGCGCACTTAAACGGCTATCTCGACGACTATGCATTCCTGCTCGACACCCTGCTCGAACTCATGCAGGCCCGGTTCGACCGCACCGACCTGGAATGGGCGCGCGCGCTCGCCGAAGTGCTGCTCGAAAAATTCGAGGATCGCGAACAAGGCGGATTCTTCTTCGTCAGCCACGATCATGAGCACCTGATTCATCGCGCCAAGATCGGCCACCGCAGCGATACGCCGTCGGGCAACAGCGTCGCCGCCCTGGCATTGGACCGCCTCGGCCATGTATTGGGCGAGCCGCGCTATTGCGACGCCGCGCGGCGCACGGTACAGGCGATGGCAGCCCTTATCGGGCAGAAGGCGAGCGCGCACGGAACCTTGTGCGTTGCGCTGGACGAACAACTCGCGCCGCCGGCCATTGTCATCCTGAGCGGCGGCAGCGACGCGATTGCCTGGCAACGCGAACTTAACGCGCGATACCTGCCGCACGTGCTCGCATTGGCGATTGCGCCGGATGCGCCCGACCTGCCGGATGCGCTCGCCAAGCCCGGGGGCGGCGGTCTCAAGGCGTGGGTTTGCCAGGGCGTCGCCTGCCTGCCGCCGATCACGGATCTCGGCGCCCTGTTGTCGGTGGTTGCCGAGCGGGAATCGGCATAAGACACGAAAACGCACTGCGCGCAACGGGCATCGACGCATTTATTTTATCGGATACGACAAACAGGGACTTCATGCGAATATTCGGACAAGATAAGTGTCAAAGCAAAATCCGCTGCTGCATGCGATTCGTTTGCCGTCCTCTGACTGGAGCACCGATGAAATACAGGATAGCCATTGCTGCATATCGTCTCATGTGGGGCAGCATAGGCGCGCTCGGGCTCTCCGCCACGGTCGCCGCGGCGGATCTTACCATCGGCATCAGCGCCGATATCACTTCGCTCGACCCGCATTACGTTGCCGTGCAACATAATGTCGCCGTCGCTTGGAACGTGTTCGATGCGCTGACGCGCATCGACGAACACGCGCGCATCATTCCCGGTATCGCAACCTCCTGGCGCGCAATCGATCCGACGACGTGGGAGTTCAAACTGCGCAAAGGCGTCAAATTTCACGACGGCACGGAATTGACCGCCGATGACGTCGCCTACTCGCTCGTACGGCCGCTCGCGGTCGCCGGCAGTCCCGGCGGATTCGCCGTCTATGTGCGACGCATCGTTTCCAAGCAGGTCGTCGACCCCTACACGATACGGTTGAAGACCGCGACGCCCTACGGCGCGATGCCGCAGGACCTGAACTCGATAATGATCGTATCCAGGAAGGCCGCGTTGAATGCTGCGCCGGCGGACTTTGACAGCGGGCGCGCGATGGTCGGCAGCGGGCCCTACAAGTTCGTGCGCTGGGCGCGCGGCGACCGGCTCGAACTTGCGCGGTTCGATGGCTACTGGGACAAGCGTCCGGCGTGGGACAAGGTGACGTTTCGCACGCTGTCGAACGATCCGGCGCGCACCGCCGCGCTGCTCGCCGGCGATGTCGATGTCATTGAGAACGTGCCGACATCCGACCTGCCGCGACTGCGCGCAGATGCGAAGCTGCGCCTCGAGCAAACGGTGTCGTGGCGCACGCTGTTTTTTCACCTCGATCAGTACCGCGCCCAGCCGCCGATGGTGACCGATCTCGAGGGCAAACCGCTCACGCAGAATCCTTTCATGGACGTGCGCGTCCGGCGCGCGATGTCAATGGCCATAAACCGCAAGGCACTGGTCGAGCGCGTGATGGAAAATATGGCGGTGCCGGCGTCCAACGTGGTGGCGCCGCAAATTTTCGGCAACAACCCGGATATGAAACCGGAAGCCTACGATCCGGATGGCGCGAAAAAACTGCTCGCCGAAGCCGGTTATCCAAATGGCTTCGCGATGACGGTATCGGCGCCGAGCGATCGCTACGTCAACGACGACCAGATCGCACAGGCGGTGGCGCAAATGCTCTCGCGCGTGGGCATCCGCTGCAAGATCGAGGCGATGCCGTTCAATGTTTACATTTCAAAAGCCCGCGATCAGCAGTTCAGCTTCGCAATGCTCGGCTGGGGCTCGTACGCGGCCGACCTCGCACTGCGCGCGCTGCTGGTTACCGTCAATCCCGACATGGGCAACGGCGCCTGGAACTGGGGGCGCTATTCCAACAAGAAACTCGACGCGCTGGTCGAACAGGCGCTCAATACCGTGGACGACAAAAAGCGCGAGGCGCTGGCGCGCGAAGCGTCTGCGATCGCTGCCGCGGATATCGCCGTCATTCCGCTCCATCATCAGATCGTGACGTGGGCGATGAAAAAAAATATCAGTTTCCAGGCGCGCACCGACGAACGCTCACTGGCGCAATATTTCTACCCGCGATAAGCGGGCGTGACTGCAACCGCGTATACGCTATAGTATTGGAATGGTCACAGGGGTGACCGGTCCGGCCTGACGCGCGAACGACGCGCCGGCAATGCTGCTGCGCCTGCTAGGCAATAGTCCACGCACGCCGTCTCGGCAAATGAGGGAGGAAAGATGAATCGCCAACCCGCACGTGTTCTAACACTATTAAGCCTCGTCGTCGCGCCGCTGATCCTCGGCAGCATCGAATTGTTCCATCCCGCGCATTTCACTCACGATCCGGGGATGAGCAATTTTCTTTCGCAACCGCAGCCCTACGATCCGCATTTCAAAGCGATCGCCTATTTCGGGCCGCAGTGGTGGTTCCTCATGCACATGCTGCAGACACCTCTCGTTATCGTCGTCTCCCTCGGCCTGCTTGCGCTTACGGACGCCTTCGGCGGTGGCGAGAACGCCCGCGGCGCGGCGCTGGCATGGATATCGCGGATCTCGGCTGTCGTATTCATGACCTATTACACGGTCCTCGACAGCATAGGCGGCATCGGACTGGGACGCGAACTGATAGTACTGAACGAGATGGTCGGATCGGGGACGCTGAGCGCCGCCGAGGCGGAAAAAGTCCGTTTTTTCCTCGACCGGATGTGGGTCGATCCATGGGTCGGCGGCGTCGGTTCTGTCATCAGCCAAACCGGATCGTGGGCGGTGTTTGTCTCTGCCGTGTCCGCCGCAGGTTATCTCGTGCTCAATCGCCGGGCGTCGTGGCTGGCGTTCGTCCTGTTAATCGGCTTCGGTTGGGAGCTGCAGCTCACGCATGCAAGCTACCACGGCCCGATCGCCTTCTCGCTCCTCGCACTGGCATCCGCACTCATCCTGACGCGCAAGGATGCGGGTGCAGTCGGCCGGGTCGTGGAACAAAGGGGCTGAGCCCCCCGCATCCACGAGCCGCATCCCGCAAAAGAAAAAGGCGGACTGCCGACTGCCGCGCGCCATGGCCGGGCGACTTTTATGTGCGGCGCAGCGATCCGCGCGTTCAGGCGAGTGAGATCAACTTTCCGGCGGCCACCAGCATCACCAGCGCGAGCGTGATAATGAGTCCGCGTTGCGATAATTTACTCAAGCCCAGCCACGTGCCGGCCATTGCGCCGGCGACCGCTGCGGCCGCGAACCACAGAATTTCAGCGGGCAGCGTCCCCGCAGTCAGCGAACCGGCGATGAGCGCGGTGACCGAGTTGACCCAGATAAACGGAGCCGCAATGCCGGCGGCGGACTTGGGACCGGCCCAGCCGAACAGCAGCATGATCGGACTCAGGAATATGCCGCCACCCGTGCCGGTCAGCCCGGACAGCAGGCCGATCAACGCCCCCAGCGGCACGGCAACAACCTTGTTGATCGCGAGCCCTTGATCGTCGCGCCGAAAACCGCTGCCAAAAACACGCCATACCATGAGCGCCGCCGATGCCAGTAATACCACCCCGACCAGCAGATAGTACGTCCCTGCCGCCAGTCGCAGGGCGCCGCCGAACGCGGCGAGCGGCACCGACCCCAGCAAAAAAGGCCACAGTCCGTGCCAGGAAAAGTAGCGCGCGCGCCGGAAACGATACACCGTGATCGTCGCCACCAGAATATTCAGCGCCAATGCGGTCGGACGCATCACCTCCGGCGCCAGCCCGGCGATCGCCATGATCGCGAGATACCCGGATGCGCCGGCGTGGCCGACCGTCGTATAAAGGGTGGCGATGACGAAAAAGGCGCACACCAGAATGATTAATTCAATGTCTGTCACGGCCCGAGTTCCTGCATAGCGCTTTTCGGTCGTTATATTTAACAGAATATAACGCCTGCTGCAACAACATGTGCAGCAGCCGCGATTTGCGTATCCCTTAAGAAAATTAACGGCTGCGCAGCAATTCTCGCGTGAAGAGTTTGATGTCGTGCGCGATGGCAGCGGCCGCCTGCGCTTCGATCAGGCGATAACGGCGCAACACTAACCTGCCAAACGGCGTGATTTGCGCGCCGCCGCCGCCCTTGCCGCCGGTCGCCGTGTCGACCACCGGCTGGCGAAAACACTGGTTCATGGTATCGATCAGCAGCCATGCGCGGCGGTAGGACATGTCCATGCTGCGCGCAGCGGCGGAAATCGAGCCCGTTTGCTCGATCGCCTGCAACAAATCGGCCTTGCCGGGACCGATCGCAAACGCCGAACCGAGCAGAACGCGAATGCGCGTCTTGGCGAGCGCCTTCGGCATCGTGGCGCTTCCACCCCTACTCTTTTGACCGCCAGCGTTCGACGGCACGGTCGTCGCTTTCGCGCGATTCGACCCACCGCGCGCCGAGGGGCGTCTGCTCTTTTTTCCAGAACGGAGCGCGCGTCTTCAGGTAATCCATAATGAACTCGCATGCCGCGAACGCTTCGCCGCGATGCGCGCCGGTGACCACCACCAGCACGATCTGGTCGAGCGGCTTGAGGCAACCTATGCGATGTATGACCAGCGAATCGAAAATCTTCCAGCGCGCCTTGGCCTGCTCGATGATTTCGGCAATGGCCTTCTCGGTCATGCCCGGATAATGCTCGAGCGTCATCTCGGCGACATCGTTGCCGTCATTGACATCACGCACTACGCCTATGAAGCTTGCGATCGCGCCGACGGCGGGATTGCCCCGGCGCAACATGGCGATTTCGTGGCCGGCATCGAAGTCTTCGGTTTGTACGCGCACCGGCATGTCAGCCACCTGTCACTGGCGGAAAAAACGCGATTTCATCGCCGTCGCCGATCCGGGCGTCCGCCTGGGCCAGGTCCTGATTGACAGCGGCGCGCAACTGCCTGCCGTCCGCCATCTCTTCGGCCCATGCCCCGCCGCGCTGGCGCAGCAGGGCACGCAATGCGTCGAGATCGCCGACAGCGGGCGGCAGCGCGATCTCTTCCGACGTCTTGCCGAGCGATTCGCGCAATCTTGCAAAATATAAAATAGTAATCATCCGCGCTGGCAGAAACCTATTTGAGCTTGCGGTCTTCCCGCTTGGCCTCGGCCATGGCCTCCGGTTCCAGTTCCTCGGCAGAGCGATTCAAGTGAACGAATACGCCCCAAGCGGCAAGCAGTATTCCCACCGCACTCAGGAGACTCGCCGCATACAGAAGTTGCACCGGATCTTCGTGCATGGCTCTGAACGTCGCGACCAATCCTTCAATGGCCAGCGCGACGACGACCACCACAAAGAACCTCGACAGGAACCGCCGTACCCGCGTCGGCGCGCTGATATTGGCGTCGCGTATGACCTCCTCCTCGAAAATTGTCTCGGCAATCTGCAGCGCGACAACAGCGGCCGCCAATAGGCCGACGGCTTCGATAATCGCCTGCGCCGCAGACCGGTCCAGATTGCCGATGAAGGCCAGCCAACCCATGCGCGTGGCAATCGTGATGAGCATCAGCGCGGCGCAGGCGAACAGAAACGCCATCAAACCATGGGCCATGCGGAATACGCGTATGAGAGCTTTCATTCGCCCATCCTATTCCGGAAAATCGCGCGGCGCGGCGACTGCGTCCTGACGAGGTTCCGCCACGTTAACCGGCAAACCACGCCGTGATTTGTCCGCGTTGAACGAGGCTTAACCACGTTAACCGGCAAACCGCACCATGGTTTGTCCGCGTTGAACGTGGCACTAATTATGCACCCGGCACCGCGCAAAATATACGCCTCATGCGCCATGTGTCGCCGCGTGCTGCGCGACGAAGTCCGCAATCTGCGCGACATCGTCGAGCCCGAACTGCGGCAACCGCGTATCGACAGGCCGATCGCTTGCCACCGCGACTATGTGCGCGTCCTGCGGATGCAGCAGCGACTCGCCGACCACGCTGCGGTATACCTCGAGCTTCGGAATGGCCTCGTGCTTGAATCCTTCGATCAGCAACAGATCGCAGGCGGCGACATGCCCGATCAGTTCCTGCAGCGTCGGCTCCGGCGCGCCGCGCAGCTCATGCATCAGCGCCCAGCGGCGGCTCGATGTCACCAGCACTTCATTGCAGCCCGCGTGGCGATGGCGGTAGGAATCCTTCCCCGGCTGATCGACGTCGAACGTGTGGTGAGCGTGCTTGATCAGCGAAACCTTGAGCCCGCGCGCGGTAAACAGCGGGATCAACTTCTCGATCAGCGTGGTTTTGCCAGAGCCCGAATAGCCCGCAATGCCGAATATTTTCATCGCTGGCGATTCTACCAGCCTGCCGCGTCATTCGTCGGCCGTGATACGCCGGTCGGCCACCCACAGCCGGTTCAGTATCGCCAGCCGCATGATTTCCGGATCGTGGCTGGCAACCACCACCGTGTGGTTCTCGATGCACAATGCGGTGACAAGTTCGAGTACCTGCTTGCGCGCCTCGCCGTCCAGATTTGCCGTGGGCTCATCGAGCAACAACAAAGTCGGATTGATCACCTTGGCGCGCGCCAGCGCAGCGCGTTGTTTTTCGCCTCCCGAGAGCTTGTGCGGCGGCACGTCGCGCCGCTCGCCGAGGCCCGCCCATACCAGCGCAGCGGTTACGCGCGCCCGGCACTCGGCCGGCGGCATGCCGCGCCGCGCCAGCCCGTACTCGAGATTACTTTCGATCGTGGTGTGAAACAAATAGGGCTGCTGGTGCACGTATACGATTTCGCGCCGCCAGGCCTCCGGATAGTCGTGCACCGGCGCGGACTGCCCGCGGAAAACAAGCGTTCCCCGGTCCGCCGGCTCGAGCCCCGCCGCAATACGCAGCAACGTCGTCTTGCCGCTGCCATTAGGGCCGGTCAGCACGTACCCGCTGCCTGCCTCAAACTCCAAACGCGTGCGATCAAACAGCACGCGCTCCCCGAAGCGCTTGTCGAGCGCATCCACCGAGAACAGCGGCGCGCTCAATCAAGCCCCCCGCGCCCTTGTAGCCAGGCAAGCGCCACATTGATGCCGATCGCAACCACGATCAGCACGAAGCCGAGCGCGATACCTTGCGCAAACTCCCCCTTGGACGTCTCCAGCGCGATGGCGGTCGGAATATTCCGCGTCAGGCCGGCGATGTTGCCGCCGACCATGATTGAACAACCGACTTCGGACACCACCCGACCGAAACCGTTGAATACGGCCGCCATAACGCCGAAGCGCACTTCGAACAGCGTGGTGAGCGCCGCCTGCCAGCGGCTCGCACCGAGACTGCGCGCCGTTTCATAGACGCGCGAATCGGCACCCTGCACCGCCGACAGCGTGAACACGATGAGCACCGGCAACGCGATCACCATATAGCCGATGATTATCGCCTCCGGCGTGAACAGCAGCTTGAGAAAACCCAGCGGCCCCTGGCGCGACAGCAGCATGTAAATCACGAGCCCGACCACCACGGTCGGGAACGACAGCAGCGCCTGCGCGAGCACCACCAGCGCACGCCGGCCGGGGAAAGTGATTTTGGCAATCAGGAATCCAAGCGCGATTGCCGGCGGAGAAATGAGCAACAGCGCGATTAACGAGCAGATCAGCGACGTGAATATGATGCGCCAAAGCTCCGCGTCGCCGCTCAGCAGCAGCCGGAACGCTTCACCGGTGGGACCGAAGAACTCCATCTAAGAGTCCGTAACTGAATAAAACACGTGTGCGTTGCAGCCAGAATTGGTGATGGCAAGGCGCTCGATGCGGGCAATAGTCATTCTATTGCCAAGTCGAGCAACGCCGCCAGCGCCGATTCTGGCTGCAACCCTTCGGGCTGGCGCGAGTTTTGGCCTGGAGCCCCCGGCTCACGGCGAAAGGATTTTGCTCTTGGGGCGGAGACGGGGGTGGGCGTCATCATTGTGTTTCCGGGATCTCCGGCGTCGTTCCCGCAAGCGGGCCTGCGGCTAACGAGTCACGGCGCCACATTGTCGCAAGCCACTGGCTTAGAATGACTAAGCGGCGTGCCTTGCTTCGCGTTCTGAGCCAAAATCGTGACAGCGCATCGCGCGTTTTATTTAGTTACGGACTCTGGCGCTGTCGGAAAGAACATTTGCACACCGTTAATCCTGAAATCGGCGATACCCTTTTGTCCCTCGGCGGAGGTAATCCAGTTCACGAACGCCATCGCGCCCCGCGTATTCATGCCTGGATGCCGGTGCGGATTCACCGCGATTACGCCATAGGGATTGAACATTTTCGGATCTCCCTCGACCAGCGTAGCCAGCCCGCTCTTGTCCTTGTAGGCGGCATAAGTCGCGCGGTCGGTCAGCGTATAGCCGTCGAGCTGGGCCGCCATCGTCAGCACCTGACCCATGCCCTGTCCGGCGGACACGTACCACGCGCCTTTTGGATCCACGCCGGCGTTTTTCCAGTAACCTCTTTCCATCTGGTGTGTCCCCGACTCGTCGCCGCGCGAAATGAATCTGGCGCCACTCGCGTTGATTTTCTTCATCGCCGCGATGACGTCCTGCATGCCGTGCACGGCGGCCGGATCGTTTTTCGGGCCAACGATGATGAAATCGTTGTACATCACATCCTTGCGCACCGAGCCGAAACCCGCCGCCATGAATTTGTCCTCGAGCGCCCGCGCGTGCACCAGCACGACATCGGCATCGCCATTCTCGCCGAGTTTCAGCGCGGCACCCGTGCCGACCGACACGACCCTCACCTTGCCTCCGTACTTTTTCTCGAACACCGGCAATATCACTTTCAACAAACCCGAGTTTTCAGTGCTCGTCGTCGTGGCAAGGCGTATATCTTCCACCGCCCATGCGCCTGCTG
>JANNPG010000127.1:0-4634 GCA_031399805.1 Betaproteobacteria bacterium
GACGCGGTGGTGCTGCTTGATGCCGGCGCGCCGCCGCCGGCGGTGCGGGAAGCGCTGGCGTCCCATGGCGCGAAGGTTGAAGTCATCAAGGCCAGCGTGTGCGATGCGGCGGCCATCGATGACGTATTCGCGGGGCGGCGCATCGACGGCGTGATTCATTGCGCCACGGTCACCGCGGGCGCGGCGCGTGAAGCGCGGGACCCCGCATCCAGCATCGAAGTCAATCAGGGCGGTACGCTTAACATGCTGAGCGTTGCGCGTAAATTCAAAGTGCGGCGCTTCGTCCATGCGAGTTCGGCGGCGGTGTACGGCGAATCGCTGTACCGCCTCGCGCGAATTTACGAGGACAGCTCGCCGGTGGCGCCGGTATCGCTGTACGGCATCACCAAGTTCGCGGCGGAGCGCATGTGCGTGCGGCTGCGCGAATTGTGGCAGATCGACGTCGTGTGCGCGCGATTGGGGACGCTGGTGGGCCCGTGGGAACGCGCAACCGGCGTGCGCGATAACTTCGGCACGCATTCACAACTCGCGCGCTGCGCGCTGCAAGGCGTGCCTGCCGTGCTGCCGCCGCACGCGGTGCGGCGCGACTGGGTCTACAGCCGCGACGTCGCGGCGGGGCTCCTCATGCTGCTCGATGCGAAATCACCGCGCCACGCGGTCTATAACCTGAGCGCCGGCGGCGAGTGGGGTGGTGTCGATGAGTGGTGCGCGCGGCTGCAGGCCGCCTATCCGCGGTTCGGCTACCGGACCGCCGCGGCAGATGAAAAGCCAAACGTCGATTATACCGACCGCGACCGTTGTGCCATGGACATCGGCCGCATGGCGCGCGAATTCGACTTCAAGCCGCGCGGTACCGCCGTCGCCTACGACGATTATCTCGACTGGTTGCGGCGCATGCCCGGCGATTGGGATACGCAGAAAGATTGAACTGCAAAGGTCGCAATGGAAACAAATATCAGAAAAAAAGTTCGGCGCGTCAAATGCTAATTGAATCGACCTCGTTGTCAATAAACTAAAAAAGCTTTCCTTCGCGTCCTTTGCGTCCTTCGCGGTTCAAGATTGTATTATTTTGAGTGCGCTTCTAGTCAGCGAAACCGGAACCGGCCGCGTTTGCCGCGCTCGACGCGCGCAACCAATTCGGCGAGCGGCGCGTCATGCAACAGGCGGATTGATTTCTCGGCGGCGAAGGCGCGCGCATTGGCGGTGAAGTCGCCGGCGGCGATGTAGATGCAATCGGCCGCGTCCTGCGCCTCTTTCGCTTCGAACAGCTCGCGTAGCGGGCCAACGCCGGTCTGCGCGACTTTCCAGCGCTTGCAGCTGACGAGCGTAATGCGGCCGTTCTTGTCGAGCTGGAGGTCGACCGCCCCTTTGAAAACTTCAGTCACGGCGTAGCCGTCGCGCCGGAAAGCTTCGCAAATGATCGCGGAAAAATTCTCCCACGGCATGCCGCGCACTTTGCCGAGCGTCGCCGTGATATTGGTGGCGCTCGGTGCGCGCAACTGGCGCCAGCCGGCGTAGCACGCGATAACCAGAAACGGCAACGCCGCGGCCGCCGCCGCGATATCGGGCACAAACATGCGCAGGGTAGCAAACAGCGCGGCGGCGGTGGCGACACTGATCCACCACGGCGCGCGCGACAATACGGAGAACAGCGTCTTCCTGGCCATATTAGAATACAACCCATCTAAAAACGAATCCCGGATTATATGAGCGACGCCGCAGCACTGCCATTAAAAGGTATCAAGGTGATCGAACTCGGCACTTTGATCGCCGGCCCCTTCTGCAGCCGCATCCTCGCCGAATTCGGCGCCGAGGTGATCAAGATCGAGGCGCCCGATGGCGGCGACCAGTTGCGCCAGTGGCGCAAGATGTATGAAGGCACGTCGCTATGGTGGTACGTGCAGGCGCGCAACAAGAAGTCGGTGACCGTCAACATGCGCGCGCCGCAAGGGCAGGAGATCGTGCGCAAGCTCTGCGCGGAAGCCGACATCGTGGTCGAGAATTTTCGTCCCGGCGCGCTCGAGAAATGGAACCTGGGTTTCGAGGCGCTCGCCAAAATCAATCCGCGCCTCATCATGGTGCGGCTGTCGGGCTATGGCCAGACCGGTCCGTACCGCGACCGGCCGGGTTTCGGCGTAATCGGCGAATCGATGGGCGGCATGCGCTACGTGACCGGCTACGCCGACCGCCCGCCGGTGCGGCTCGGCATTTCGATCGGCGACTCAATCGCGGCGCTCTACGGCGTGATCGGTGCCATGCTGGCGCTGCACCATCGCAACGTGAACGGCGGGCGCGGGCAGGTGGTCGACGTCGCGCTGTACGAAGCGGTGTTCAGCTTGATGGAAAGCCTGGTTCCCGAATTCGACGTGCTGGGGTTCATCCGCGAGCGCGCCGGCAACGCGCTGCCCGGCATCGTGCCCTCGAACACCTATCCGACGCGCGACGGCAAATTCGTGATCGTCGGCGCGAACAACGATGCGATCTTCAAGCGCATGATGACGGCGATCGGGCGCGCCGATCTCGCCGACGATCCCACGCTCGCGACCAACGCCGGGCGCGTGCCGCGCACCGCGGAACTCGACGGCGCGATCGCGGACTGGACGCGGCGACACGATCTCGATCATGTGCTTGCGGCGCTCGAAACAGCGCAGGTGCCGTCGGGCAAGGTGTTCGACGTCGCGGACATCGTGAAAGACGCGCACTACTTGGCGCGCGGCATGCTGGAGCAACATCAACTTCCCGACGGCAAGCCGGTCAAGCTCCCGGGCATCGTGCCGAAGCTGTCGGCGACGCCGGGCGCAACTGAATGGATCGGGCCCAAGCTGGGAGAGCACAACGCCGAGGTGCTGGGCGGGCTTGGCTACGACGACGCGGCGCAACGGGTGCTGAAGGCACGTGGTGTTATTTAAGATTGAACCTTGGATTTGTCGGCATTTGACATGCCCGCGGTCATCGTGAACCGCATTGCGTCCTCTATCGCCATATCGAGCATTTCCACTGCGGACTTCGGCACGTAGACCGTATATCCCCCGATCTGATAGCTCATCGGAAGGTAAACTCCAATCAAGTCTGGGGTAGTGCCTAATGGTTGCGGCAGATTGGTGCAATCCTGACGGGTCACGAACCCGATCAGGCGTATTCCGGCCATGGATACAGCAACCACCTGGTGGAAGTTACGTTGCGAATCTTCTCCGTACATGAACTTACCCAGGTCGCGCAATCCGCCGTACACACTTTTGATGATGGGTATTCGTTCCATGACCGCTTCCGCGTAAGCCAGGATCCTGCGCGTGACCCACGCATTCATCATTATGCCGATGACGAACACGAGCGCTATGCCCAACAGCGTCCCCAATCCCGTCCAATAGTTCCACTCCGGGAAAATGGACTGCACCAGGCCGCCGAGAAAACTCTCGGCAGCCGTAACCAGCCACGCAATAAGCGAAATCGTTATCGCGATGGGTAGAATTACCACCAAGCCCCGCAGAAAAACCCCTGACAGCATCTTCCCGATTTTTTTTTGCATCATCGCTTTCAAGTCTTCATCTCCCATGAAATGTCCAATTGCCAGACCTTTACTTTATACCAATATCAGTTTTCGGAAGCGTAGGTCGCCCCATTATGCGCACTACAGCTCGGCTCATTCCCCATAACCTCATTGCTCGACGTTCGTTCTTTCTAATCTGTTCCCTTGCTTTTCCTTCACGTTCTTTGCGTACCCCTCAAGGGGGTATTGAATAGAATCCTTCGCGGTGAAAGATTTTCCTTTGCGGTGAAAGGTTTAAAAAGTCATGAATCGCCATTCGCTTGACACCTCCTCCCTGCTATGTGAGCATCGTCTGCAAGTCGTCTCATGGAGGAAATCATGCGTATCGGTCGAAAGTTATTTTTGCTGGCATGGGTCGTGCTGGGCATTGCGCCGTGCGGCGCCATGGCGCAGGCGCTCGAAAAGCCGAAAATCACCATCGCGGTCGGCGGCAAGAGTCTTTTCTACTATTTGCCGCTGACGATCGCCGAACGGCGCGGATTTTTCAAGGACGAGGGGCTTGCCGTCGAGATCGTCGATTTTGCGGGCGGCGCGCGCGCGTTGCAGGCGATGGTCGGCGGCAGTGCAGATGTCGTGTCCGGCGCCTACGAGCACACCATAAACATGCAGGCGAAGGGCATCAATATCGTCGCCATCGTTCTCGAGGGACGCTATTCCGGGATAGTGCTCGCCGTGAACAAGAACAAGGTGAGCCAGTACAAATCACCGCAGGACCTGAAGGGCTGGAAGATCGGCGTTACAGCGCCGGGCTCGAGCACGAACATGATGGTGAGCAACCTGCTCGCGAAGGCAGGGCTCAAGCCCGACGCAGTGTCCATCATCGGTGTCGGTGCGACCGCCGGCGCGGTGGCGGCGATGCGCAAGGGCGAGATCGACGCGATTTCCAACCTCGACCCGGTGATCGCGCGACTCGAGGCCGCGGGCGACGCGGTCACGGTAGTGGATACGCGTACCGCCAAGGGCATGAAAGAGGTCTATGGCGGCGCGTATCACGCCGGCTGCATTTATGCCCCGGTGGACTGGGTGAAGAAAAATCCGAATACCGCGCAGGCCATCGTCAACGCGATCGTGCGTGCGAATCTGTGGC
>JANNPG010000161.1:0-2941 GCA_031399805.1 Betaproteobacteria bacterium
AAAAACGGCAACGGACTATACAAGCCGACCGCCCACACTGTCAATTTGCGGCGGCGCGGGTAGAATGTGTGTAAAATCGAGATGAAAAGGTAACTGCGTGAGGCGTGAGGAGTGAGGTGTGAGGCGGTGTCAACCCTTCACCCCTCACCCCTCACTCCTCACCCCTAACGCCTTCCCAATGACTGACGACCTCCATTTCCTCACCATCGCCGAAGCGTCGGAACTCCTCCGCGCGCGCAAGCTGTCGCCCGTCGAGTACACCGATGCGCTGCTAAAGCGCGTCGAGGCGCTCGAGCCGCAACTGAACGCGTTTATCACGCGCACTTCCGAGCTCGCGCGCACGCAGGCGCGCGTGGCGGAAGGCGACATCGCGGCCGGCCGTTACCGCGGGCCGTTGCACGGCATCCCGTTCGCGCTGAAGGATATCTACAACACCAAGGGCATCCTCACGTCGGGCGGCTCCCGCGTCTGCCAAAACAACATCCCGGCGGAAGATGCGACGACCACGCGCATGCTGCTCGACGCCGGCGCAGTGCTGCTTGGCAAGCTGCAGACGCACGAATTCGCGCACGGCGGGCCGTCGTTCGACCTGCCGTGGCCGCCCTCGCGCAACCCGTGGCACCTCGAACACTTCACCGGCGGCTCATCGAGCGGCTCGGGCGCGGCACTCGCAGCCGGCCTGATTCCCGCGTCGCTCGGCTCCGACACCGGCGGCTCCATCCGCGGCCCCTCGTCGTACTGCGGTCTTTCCGGACTGATGCCGACCTCGGGGCTCGTCAGCCGTGCCGGCGTGATACCGAACTCGTTCACGTTCGACCATTGCGGACCGATGGCGCGCACGGTAGAGGACTGCGCGATCCTGCTGCAGTCGATTGCCGGCTTCGATGCCAAAGACGCGGGCAGCATTGCGCACGACATCCCGGACTACCGCGCCGCGCTGACGGGCGACATCAAGAATCTCCGCGTCGGCGTGCTGCGCCAGTACTGGGAAAAGGACATGCCGGCGCATCCCGACCTCGCCCGCGCGATGGATGCCGCGATCGACATGTTCAAAGCACTCGGCGCGAATGTAGAGGACTGCCACACGCGCCCGATGCAGGATTCGTTCGACACCAAGGTCATCATCGGCGAGAGCGAGATCTACTCGATCCATTACGACAACCTCAAAGCGCGGCCCGGCGACTTTGGCCGCGATTTCCTGGGCCGCGTGCTGCCCGCGTGCCTCTTTCAGTCATCGGACTATGTGCAGGCATCGCGTGAACACCGGCGCATCATCGCCGCGGTGCGCCCGCTGTATGAAAAATACGACGTGCTGCTCGCCGCCGGCTTCGGCCCGGCGCCGCGGCTCGATGCGCACAAGACCGCCAACTTCTGGCAGAAGACCAATGTGTTCACGCCGTCGAATGTGTGGGGTGGACCATCGCTCGCGCTGCCGGTGGGAACAAGCGGCGGGATGCCGCTGGGCATGCAGTTGATCGGACGACCGTTCGACGAAGCGACTGTGTTGCGCGCGGGCCACGCCTATCAACTCGCGACCGATTGGCATACGCGCCACCCGCAGCTCACGCCCGGCACACCGCAACCCCAGCTAGTATCCACGGGCAACGAGCCGGTGGCCGCCGACCTCGACTCCAAAACGCGCGACTTCGTGCTGCGCACTGCCGAACGCGCGGGACTCCAGCTTAACGACGAGCAGACCACGATATTGCTCGAGACGGCACCCTTCGCGCTGGCGATGGCCAAGCGCATCAGAAATCCGCGCGAGCGCACGGAAGAGCCGTCGCTGGTGTTTCGTTTCCCGAACTAACATCGCGTTTCAAAATGAGAAATACCTCATCTCCATGGCAATGCAATCGTAGCGCAGGCGACTCGCCTGCATTGAGACCGGTGCAGGCGGGGTCGCCTGCGCTACGCTACTGGGGAAACGGAGATGACTGAAAATACCACGCTTATTTGGATAACCCAAAAGGAAGGCCGCACGTTTACCCGGCTGCCGGTAACGACGATGCTCAACGGCGCACAGCTCACGCTGCCGCTGCATGTCGTCACCGGACGCAACGACGGGCCCACGCTCGGCATCGTCACCAACGTGCACGGCGATGAATTCCTGCCGACGACCGCGATTCGCGCGCTGCTGAACGAGCTCGACACCGCCAAACTCAAAGGCCGGCTCGCGATCATTTCGGTCGCCAACCCGCTGGCGACCGCCGGTTTCGGGCGGCTGACGCCGGAGCAGCACGGTCGCACCGACCTGCACGAAGTATTTCCCGGCAACGCGCGTGGCAACGCCACGCAGATGATCGCCGCCGTCATCACCGCCAACGTGCTCGACCACGTTGATGCGTACATCGATTTCCATTCGGGCGGCAGCGGCGGCCGCCTGCAGGCGCGCGTCGATTACAACTCGAAGGCCGGCGACGACGTGAAGAGCAAGAGCCTCGCCATGGCGCGCGCGTTCGGCATGCCGTTCGTGCACGAGAACGATCTCACGGGAACCGCGACGCACTACGTCAACACGCGGCGCAGCATTCCCGCGGCCAATCCGGAGATGGGCGGCTCCTACCTCGGGCCCGAGAACACCGTGCTATATACCAAGCAGGCCATCGCAGGTTTGCGCGGCGTGATGGCGCACCTCGGCATGCTAGACGGCGGCACCAAGCCGCCGCGGCAGCTCGATTTCAACCAGAAAGCGCGCCACGAAATCCGGCCGCTCAACAGCGGCTATCTCGTTTCCAACTACGAGCGCGCGGACGATCTGGGCAAATTGATCAAGCGCGGCACCAAGCTCGGCGAAGTCGTTGATATCTACAGCTACGAAGTGCTCGAAGAAATGTTCGCGCCGGTCGACGGTTATCTGTTTTTCTCGCGCTACTCGGGAGTCGTTGGCGCGGGCACGCAGGCATTCGCTCTGGCGGAGGAAGCGGCTTCGCAGTGGCTGGAT
>JANNPG010000164.1:0-7462 GCA_031399805.1 Betaproteobacteria bacterium
GCCGCCGCCTGTGCGGCGATCAGCGTGCCGAGCACACCGCCGCCCCCGCCGCGGTTATCGACGACGACCTGCTGGCCGAGAGACTCGCCCAGCTTCTGCGCTACCGCGCGCCCGACGAGGTCGGTATTGCCGCCGGGCGTGTACGTGATGACCATGCGAATGGGTTTGGACGGATAGGTCTGGGCGCAGGCGTGCGCCGCGCACAGCAATACGGCGGCAACTAGGGAGGAGGACAGAATAATCCGCATGAAAGTCAGTTGCGGCAGCGCAGAAACGGGAGTGTCAGGCCTGGCATCGTGGCACACATAATTAATGTACCAGGGGGTCAAGCCCCCTGGTGAAGACGCACTGAATTTCGCGCGGCCGATTATTGCACAGGCGAGAATTTCGCGGGCATTACAATCTTGTTTTCCTGGGCGACGTACGGAATGCTCTTGCCGCCGGTTTTTGCCGCCACCACCGACGGCGGCCAGATGCCGGCGTCTTTTGCCTTGTCGCGCGTGTCGTTGCGCTTGTCGAGCGTCGGGTAGGCCCAGATGTGCAGCCACTTGTTGAGCCCGCCCAGTTCCGAGTAGGCGACGAGGCACAGCGGGCTCAACTTGATGCGTTCCGGCAGCGCTCGTTCCCAGTTCTCCATCACGTTGGGCAGGGCGCCCGGCGCGTAGGTGTAAGTGCGCATTTCGAAATACGGCCCGACCTTGCCGGGCTTCAACTCGGGCGAGAAGGGTGCGGGGATCATGATGTCGGTCCTCTGCGCGGTCAGGAATTCGCCCGTCTTCGGCGGCCAGGTCTTGTCGGCAATTGCCGCGGCGCGGATGCGCGTGCGCTCCGCCAGATCCTGGTACGGCCACACGTGAATTATCTGGTTCAGCGGGCCGATTTCGGTATGCCAGAACGCGGCGAGCAGCGAATGTTTCTTGCGGTGCTCGTAGGCTTCGCCGAAGCGTTTTTCCACTTCAGCCAGCGAGCCGGGTTTGATGTCGTAGGTCCGCACTTCATAAATCATGATTTTTCCTCGGTAATTTAATGGTTGTAATGCCGGGTCGCGCGACGCCGCTTTCGCGGCACACGTTCGCGGGCTCGGGGCTTGCATCGTAGCATTTCCAGGCGGACCTATCGCGCGTGCCGGAACAAGAATGCATGGAGCGAAATGACGTCCCCTTGTTCGCTACTGTCCGAGGTGGTGGGCGCGTTGAAGTTCAGCTATCATTTGCGCATGCACGCCATTGGAGAGTCGTCGGCGGATGCGAGGTACGTCCGTCGCCTGGTCGTGTTGTTCGGTCTCGCCTATTTCGCGCAGGGGTTCGGGCAGGCGGGCGGGCTCATCAACCAGCCGCTCAACTACTACCTGAAGTCCGGCCTCGGGCTCAATCCCGCGCAGGTTTCCGAGTACCTGGCGATCCTGACTCTGCCATGGGTAATCAAGCCGCTCTACGGCCTGGTCAGCGATTACCTGCCGCTGTTCGGCTACCGGCGCAAGAGCTGGCTGATACTGGTCAATATGCTGGCCGCGCTGGGTTTTCTGTGGTTGTCCGGGCTGACCGAGGTCGGCACCATCATCGCCGCACTCACGCTGACCGCGTTCGGTATCGCGTCCTCGGACGTGATCATCGACGCACTCATGGTCGAAAACGGCGAACGCACCGGTATGATCGCGCGGTTCCAGGGCGTGCAGTGGTTCTGGTTCAAGATTGCCGCCATCCTTACCGCGCTCACCGGCGGCTACCTGGCGTCGATGTTCGAGCCGGCCACCGCATTGCATGTCGCGGCGACCATCACGATGCTGGCGCCGCTCGCGGTGATTGTCGTGAGCTATTTGGTCATTCGCGAAGAGCGTACCGCGATCAGTCTCGCGCAATTCAGGGAAACTTCGCAAAGCCTGCTCCATGCGCTCAAGTCGCCGACGTTGCGGATCGCCGCGGTGTTCCTGGCGTTGTGGTGCTTTAGCCCGGCGTTCGGCACGCCGCTGTATTACCACATGGTGGATAATCTGGGATTCGACCAGAACTACATCGGCCAGCTCAATGCCCTGACGGCAGTCGGCGCGGTGGGCGGCGCGTATATTTTCATGCGCGTGTTCGCCGACAAGACCGTTGTCTATCGCGCCGTCTTTAGTATCGGCGCCGCCATCGTTGGCATCCTGTCCTATCTCGCGCTCGCCCAGCCGCATGATTACTCGGCGGCCGTCGCCATTCCCCTCAACCTGTTCGTCGGCATGGTTGCGCAGATCGGCACGCTGACGATACTCACGATGGCCGCCAGCGCCTGCCCGCCGAAGGCCGCGGGCTTCGCGTTCGCGGTGCTGATGTCGCTGTATAACGGCGTGGAGCAGTTCTCCGCCATCATCGGTTCGCAGTTGTACGAGCATGTGTTCGAGCGCCAGCTCGCACCGCTGCTGTGGGTGGCGGCGATTTCGTTCACGCTGTGTTTCGCGCTCGTGCCGCTCCTGCGCCGGCTGGAGACAGACGCGGTTGCGCCGGAGGGCGGCGTGGTCGCCGCGCGCACCGCGGCCTGACGGCAACCGCAAACGAAAAAATGGCAGGGCAAATGCCCCGCCATTTTTAATTATGTCGCTATTACTTCGTGAGTCCCAGGCGCTTGGCGGCTTCCATGTAAGCCTTGGTGCGTTCTTTCATGAATGCATCCATTTTGTCGACACCGACGTTCACCAGTTCAAATCCGCTCTTGAACGCGAGTTCCTTCATTTCAGGATCGTTGTTGAGCGCAGCCCACAGGTCGGACATGCGCTTGCGCGCCTCGGGTGGCGTCGATTTCGGCATGCCGATGCCGCGGTAAGCGCCGTCGATCCACTCGAAGCCGAGTTCCTTGAAGGTCGGCACGTCGGGCAGCAGCGGATGGCGTTTGTCCATCGCCACCGCCAGCGCGCGTACTCTTTCCCTGGTATTGATCGCGAACGCCGTGTACGACATCGCGCCAGTCACCTGCTGACCGATCACGGCGGGCGTCAGATCGCCGGTGCCTTTATACGGCACGTAGGTGGTCTGGATGCCGGCCACGGCGTTGAGCTTCTCGTGCGCGGCGTGGTTGGCGGAGTTGATGCCCGACCCCCCCAGGGTTAGCTTGCCGGGCTGCGCTTTAGCCATTTTGACGAGATCCGCGAAGGTCTTGATGGGGCTGTCGTTGGCGACGACGATCGCATCCGGCGTGTAGTGAAACCAGTAGGTCGGCGTGATGTCCTCGGTTTTGTACTGCACCTGGCCTTCGAGCGGTTGCAGCACGATATGCGGCAGGTTGACGCCGACGATGTTGTAGCCGTCGGCCGGCAGGCCGTTCATTTGCGCCCACATGAGACCGCCGCCCGCGCCCGGCTTGTACTGGACAATGGTCTCGATGGCGGGACATTTCTTTTTCAGCACGAGCTGCTGGTGCCGCGCCGAGATGTCGGATTCGCCGCCGGCCGGAAACGCCTGATAGTAGTTGAGATTTTTATCGAGACACGGCTGGGCTGAAGCCGTAGTGGTCACTGCGGCAAAAGCAAGCAGGGCAAAAGTGACTCTTGCGATATTCATTCTTCCTCCGGTAGCGTGTTGTTAAGGCTCGCGCGTATTGGCGCAGGCGCAA
Organism: Betaproteobacteria bacterium; assembly: GCA_031399805.1. Lineage (GTDB taxonomy): Bacteria > Pseudomonadota > Gammaproteobacteria > Burkholderiales > SG8-41 > PALSA-1004. The sequence goes on from JANNPG010000164.1 coordinate 3,583, forward strand.
ACAATAACAGCGGAGGGTCCGGAACGCAACGCGGCGGCGGAACAGTTACAATTCCCGCATGGCGCAACGCAAAGCAAGCAGCGCACGCTGCGACGTGGCGGTGCTGGTCGACGCAGAAAACGGCGAACGCAACAACTCCGGCCGTTTCGTGCCCGACCGCTCGAGCATGGAGGAGCACGTCTACAACGCGCTGCGCCGCCGCTACAAGCGCATTGCGGTGGTGCCGTTCGGTCCGGATATTGCCGCGACGCTGGCCGAATTGACCAAACTCAAGCCGCGCATCGTCTTCAACCTGACCGAGTGGGTCCACGGCGACCGCAAGCTCGACCATGCTATCGCCGGTCTGCTCGACATGCTGAAGTTCCGCTATACGGGCACCGGCCCCGCCGGCTTGCAAGTGTGCCGTGACAAGGCATTGTCCAAGTACCTCGCCGCTGCGGCTGGCGTCGATGTGCCGTGCTCGTTCACGCTGGGCGCTGGCGACCGCATCGAAAACCCGGGCCTGCCTTTCCCGCTGCTCATCAAACCGCTGTTCGGCGACGGCTCCGACGAGATCGGCAAGAATTCGCTGGTGCGCACGCCGCGTGAACTGCGCGAGCGGGTGCGGGCGATACGGGCGCGCTTGAAGGAGCCCGTGGTGTGCGAAGAGTTCATACCGGGCCGCGATATCTACGTCGGCGTCATCGGCAACGAGCCGCGCGTGCTGGCGCCCACCGAAATGGTGGTCGGCAGCAAAAAAGCGTCAGCGCCGAAGTTTGCAACCTACCGCTTAAAGAACGATGGCGCCTACCGCACCAAGTGGCGCGTGTGCTATCGCTTGGCCAAGCTGCCGCCGCGCGTGATGCGGCAGGTGCAGGACTACGGCAGGAAAGTCTTTCGCGCGTTGAAGTTGAGGGACTACGCGCGGCTCGATTTTCGACTGACCGATGAGGGGCGGCTGGTGTTCATCGAAGCCAATCCGAATTCCGATCTCACGCCGAACACGCTGGGCCGCAACCTGTGCTTTGTCGGCATCGAGTACCGCCACCTGATACCGCGCATCGTGGAAACGGCGCGCAAGCGCTATCGCGGGCGATAACAGTCGCTTTTAACTAAGAGCGCATTTCAAAATGAGAGTAGCGCAGGCGACCCCGCCTGCACTGGCCTGAATGCCGGCAAGTCGCCCCGTTAGAGATCGAATCTCTACCGGGGTCGCCTGCGCTACGCCCCGGAGGAAGTCCTCCTGGGGGACGATTGCATTGCCATGAAGTTGCTGTATCTCTCGTTTTGAAACGCGATCTAAGCCAGCCTGCGATGCTTGATCGCTTCGGAAATGGAGTGCGCGCTTACGGTGTATCGCTTTCGAGCACGCGGTTAAAGCGCACCGTCACTTCACGTCGTCCAATTTGACGCCGCGGCCGGCACGCAGGCTTTGACGTGCCAGCTCGATCCGCCGCAAAAATCGCGGGTCATTTTCGAGCCGGTAGTCAAACCAGTCATCTTCCGTCTCAAAGCCGATAAGCACCCCGGCCGGTTTGCCGTGGCGGGTGATAACAATCTCCTGTTTCTCCGCCTCGCGCAGAAAGCGCGACAGATCGTCCTTCACCTCGGACAGGGGAATCTCTTTCATCCGGGACTTCCGAATCGCAATAGCCATGACTGTGCCTCCGGTTTTGGCACGATCGCCAATATCTCAACGGTCGAGCCGGAAATATCGTAGAACACACGCACCTCGTCGACCCTGAGCCGATATTGCGGTCGCGCGATCCCGCGCAACCGCTTGATTCTTAATCGGCGCGGATTCCCGCCTTCTGCAGGATTTGGGTCCACTTGGTTATCTCGGCCTTGAAGAATGCGCCGAACTCCTGCGGCGAACTGCCCACGGGCTCGGCGCCCTCGGCCTGCAGTCGGCTGCGCGTTTCGGGATGCTTGAGCGCCTTGCCGATCTCGGCGTTCAGCCGCTCGATGATAGTCGCGGGGGTGCCGGTCGGCGCAAGCAGGCCGTACCACTGGCTCACCTCGTAACCCGCAACACCGGCCTCGGCGACCGTGGGAGTATCCGGTGCGGCCGAAGTGCGCCGCGTGGTTGTGACGGCGAGGGCGCGCAGCCGCCCGCTCTTCACGTGCGGCAGCACGGACGGCAGTGTGCAGATGCATAGCTGCACTTGGCCGCCGATCAGGTCGGAAATCGCCGCCCCGGTGCCTTTGTAAGGTACGTGTACCATATCGACTTGCGTGAGCGTGCGGAAGAGCTCGGTCGCGAGGTGTGCGGAACCCCCGATGCCGCCCGAGGCGTAGGCCAGTTGACCGGGACGCGACTTCGCCAGTGTAACGAGCTGCGGGATGCTCTTCACGGGCAGGGAGGGGTGGACAACAACGAGCAGTGGCGTTTCCGCGAGCTGGCTGACGGGCGCGAACGCGGTCGCCATGTCGAACGTCAACTTCGCGTACATCGCAGGGGCAAAGGCGTAATTGCCGGGGGCTATGAGCAGCGTATAGCCGTCGGGCGGCGCCTTGGCGGCGATTTCCGCGGCTATCATGCCATTCGCGCCGGGCCGGTTGTCGACGATGATCTGCTGGCCGAGCGCTTCCACGAGTCGCGGGGTGAGCCCGCGCGCGACGATATCAGCGCCACCGCCAGGAGCAAAGCCGATCAGCATCCTGACCGGCTTTGCCGGATAGATTTGTGCCCAGGCTGCGCAGGGCGCGAGCAACAGAATAATCGAGCCGCTTGCGGCGGCGCACGCGGCCTTTACGTTGAGTGTCATTGGTGTCTCCAGACTGTGCTTCGGGGAATTGGCGTACTAACGTGGGCATCAGCCGCCCGCGACCCTGAGCGGAGCGGAGGGGAAGCGGGTCGGCTGCATGCAGTGTTGGGCGCGTCACTTGCAAATGAACAGCAAATCCATAGTTGCAATAACGGTAGATATATACGCCACGCAGGCGGTATCGGCGCAATCCCCACAAGCATTCTCGATTCGTCAATGATGATCTACCAGCGTAGCGATTCAGCCCGTCGCCTGCGTCCCTCGACTCCCACGAAACAAAAAGGTCAATACAAACCCCGCCAGAAACCCGCCGATGTGCGCCATGTAAGCGACGCCACCCGTCTGCGCTGTGTTGGCAATGGAACCGATGCCGCTAAAAAACTGCAGAACGATCCACATCCCGATAACTATCAGCGCGGGTACTTGAATCACTCTTCCGCCCTGCAATACTCTGATCTTTCCCTGTGGGAACAGCAAAATGTAAGCGCCGAGCACCCCCGCAATCGCCCCCGATGCTCCCAAATTCGGCACGTTTGATCCGACGCTAAACGCCAACTGTGCAAAAATTGCCGCAAGCCCACAGAGTAGGTAGAAAATTGTGAACTTGATGTGCCCGAAACGGTCTTCCACATTGTCACCGAAGATCCATAAGTAAAGCATGTTGCCTCCCAGGTGAACCCACCCGGCATGCATGAACATGGAAGTGAAGAGCGTCAGAAAATCACCGAAGGGATTGGCAAGGAAGCGGCTAGGAATAAAAGCCCACTTCCGAATAAAAGCGTCACCGCCACTCAGCTCTACAAAGAAAAACAGGATGTTCAGAGCGATCAATGCATACGTGACCAGCGGAACAGTTCTGCGAGCGGTATCATCATCACCGATTGGGATCATAAGATTTATGTCCGTTTACTCTGGTTGGATTTGTCACCGTCGGATTTTTCGCGGAAATAGCCTGAAAAGCCTTCTGCGGTCCATGCTTGCCTTAATTTAAGAATTCCGGCGAAAATGACATTTGCCTATTTCGATCTTTGCGCCCATTCGAGTGACGTCGTAACCTGCGGAAACATTGTCAAGGATATTACGCCGATTTGGCCGGCCGCCCGCTATACGAGCGGCACGAAGTCGTATTCGCC
>JANNPG010000165.1:0-4030 GCA_031399805.1 Betaproteobacteria bacterium
GCCGCCTGCCGGATATCGTCGAGCCGGCCGTTGGTGCACGTGCCGATCAGCGCGAAATTTATTTTCTGGCCTTTGACCGCGGGCACCGCAACGACATCATCGATCTGGTGGTTGCGCGCAACCTGTGGCGCAAGCGTCGAAGCGTCGATCTCGATGCGATCCGCGTAGACGGCGTCCGCATCCGCCGTTACCGCGCGCGGCGCGCGCGCTTTGTGCGCCTGCAACCAGGCAAACGTTTTTTCATCGGCTTCGAGTATTGCCGCCTTGGCGCCGAGTTCGGCGGCGTGATTGGATAACGTCATGCGGTCGTCGATTTCCATCGCGCTCACCGCCGACCCGACGTATTCGAGCGCGCGGTAATTGGCGCCTTCAGCGCCCAGCCGGCCCAGCATGGTCAGCGTAATGTCTTTCGCCCACACCCCGGGCTGCAGCCGGCCTTTCAATTCGATGCGTATCGTCTCCGGCACGCGAAACCACAGCTTGCCGGTCATCATAACCGCCGATAAATCCGTGCCTTCCACGCCCGTGCCGAACGCGTTGAAAGCGCCGTAGGTGACCGAGTGCGTGTCGGTGCCGACGATGAGGTCGCCGCAGGTGAGGTGACCGCCCTCGGGCATCACCTGATGGCAGATGCCGTCGCCGACATCGTAAAGCACCGCGCCATGCTGGTCTGCGAACGCGCGCATGTCGCGATGCACGTTGGCCGCTTCGATATTCGGCGGCGGCGAATAATGGTCAAGCACAAGGGCGGTTTTCGACGCGAACGGGAGTACAAATTTTTCATTTCCCGCGCCGAGCTTCTTGATCATTGTGAGCGCGTTCGATGCGCGCGCGTCGTGCAGCATCGCAAAATCCACGTTCGCCACGACGACATCGCCGGCGTGCGCAGACTTGACGCCGGCGTGCGCCGCGAGAATCTTCTCGGCGATCGTGTAACCCATCTTTCCTCCGGGGCGGGACTGCCTTAACGCTGCGCCAGGCTTTCCCGCGCAGTATGTGAGGGCGTTATTTTAACAGGGAAACGCGGTGCGCCGGACTGCCGGATGGGCCCGATTCACTCCGGACGTACGCCGGCTTCCTTCACCACCCTGCCCCATTTCTCGAAATCGGCTTTCAGATAATCCGCAAAATCACGCGAACTGCCGCCAATGGCTGCCGCGCCTTCATTGGTGAAACGCGCCTTCACCTCGGCTTCGCCGATAATGCGCGCGACCTCGCCGTTGAGTTTATCGATGATTTCGGCGGGTGTCGCCGCAGGCGCGAACATTCCCCACCACTGGCTGGATTCGAAACCCGGCAGGGTCTCGGCCACCGTCGGCAGTTCTTTGACCGCATCGACGCGCTTGAGACCGGTCACGGCGACCGCGCGCAATTTTCCGGCGCGCACTTGCGATATCGCCGTCGGAATCGCGGTGAACAGCACGGACACCTGCCCCGCCACCAGGTCAATCAGCGCCGGCGGCCCGCCTTTGTACGGGATATGCACGAGGCTGGTTCCCGTTTGCAGCTTGAACAACTCCCCGGTCAGGTGACTCAACGTACCGCTGCCGTTGGATGCATAATTAATCGCGCCCGGACGCGCTTTCGCGAGGTTGATCAGTTCCTTGACCGTGCGCGCGGGCAACGACGGATGCACTACCAGCAGATTGGGCGCCGACGCGATAATGATGACGGGCGCGAAATCGCGCAACGGATCATACAAGGGCTTGCGCGTGAGATGCGGCGCGATGGAATGCGAGCTCGAAGACGTGATCAGCAGCGTATGCCCGTCGGGTGCTGCGCGCGCCACCATGTCCGACCCGATCATGCCGCCCGCGCCTGAACGGTTGTCGACGACGACCTGCTGCCCGAACACCACGCTCAGTTTCTGCGCCACCGCCCGCGCAAAGAGATCGGTGCCGCCGCCCGGCGGAAAGGGTGCTACGACGCGCACCGATTTGACCGGATAATTCTGCGCGAGCGCCGCAGGCAGCGCGCACGCCGCGGCACAACCCAACACGAACATCGTGACGACTCTTCCGGCGTTTCGCAATTGGCCTCCTCGCGCCCGCTTGCCCGGCGCCTAATTCATGCTCCACAATTTTGAGCCATGTTCCTGGTCGGCCCAGATACCCTGCTCCCGGCGCCGCTTGCGGCGCTCTTCATGCCATCGTTTATACGCGACGTTTTCCGGATTGGTCACCGTATCGCTCTCGATGAACTGCGCCGCAAGCCGTTCGCCGACGCGGCGCGGAGTGCCGGACAGTGCGTAGCCGAATCGCGCCAGCGTGTCGCCGATCAGGGCTTCGAGTGCCGCGACATCCGCAACCGGCAGCCGCGTCTTGTACATCTCGCAGTAACGGGTCGAAATCGGCTGTGCCGTCCGCGCGTGCAGCGGATGCGTGCTCCAGTTCCGCGCCGACGGCGTCGCGTGCGGCGCGAGCATGCGCGCGTCGAAGTCCTCGTGCAGGAATCCGCACAGCCGGCGGATCGTTGCCTCCGGCGAGGCGCACAGGTCCTCATAGCGAATCTCGATGAACGCATCCGCCGGCAGGCGTCGCGCCGAATCGCTGATCGCCATGACATAGCGCTGCCACAGATTCGCTCCCGAGTAGACCGAATTCGGCCACAATACCGAGTCGGAAATATCGATCGCCTGATCGCGCCCGTCGCGCACAATGTGTATGAACTGCGCAGCGGGGAAAAGCGTTTTGATCTCATCCATCCAGAACGCGTTGCGCGGCGTTTTCTCGCCCCAGCGCTGCTTGCCTTCGGACTGCGCATAAGCGCGGTGCAGGGCGGCGTAAAGTCCGGCAAACGACGCCTCGGCACTGGCTGCAGCGAGCGCCTGCGGCGACGATTTGAGCGGCCATTTTTCGATGGTTGGCGTTTGCAGAATGTCTTCGGCCAGCGCCTCCAGATTGGGCCTTTGCGCGAGGTCGCCATAGCTGTAGAGGTACGGATAGACGAGATCGAAGAGCCAGCCGGGAGGCGGCACCGCCAGCCGCGGATGCGCGTCGAGTATCAGCCGCAACAGCGTCGAACCCGAGCGCGGCGCGCTGACGACAAAAAACGGACGGTCGCTCATACGCTTTCCGCTCAGCGGCGCTGCGCGAGCCGCGCGATCAGTTTTTCGTCGACTTTAAGCCCCAGCCCGGGCGCGTCCGGCATGACGACCTTGCCGTTCTTCACTACGGCGCCGCCATCGGCCACCGGCCTGTCCTTGATCCTGAGCTGATAGTCCATTCCCGGATCGCAACCCACCAGCCGTACTGCGGCATGCAAATGACCGGTCGCCGTATCGAGGAGCGCGCTGCCCTGCGTCCAGTCGATGCGCACCGGCAACCCTGCGGCTTCCGCGATGCGCATCATCTGCAGCGCCTTGTAGAATCCGCCGCACTTGCCGAGCTTGAGACTCACCATGTCGGCATAGCGTCCCGACGCGATCTCGATCATGCTGGCAAGATTCTGAATCGCCTCGTCCGCCACCACTTTTTGCGGCACCGCCTGCGTGATGGCGGCGAGCCCCTTCAAATCGTGATACATCACCGGCTGCTCGATGGCGAGGTTGGCGACTCCCGCAAATCGTCTGAGCAGGATTTCTATCGTGTCCTTGGCCGTGCCCCACATCTGGTTCGGATCGGCGATCACCAGCGCTTTCCCCGGCACCGCTTCGATCATCGCTTCGAGCCGGTCGGCGTCGGCATCGAGCGACTCGAGATGGCCGGTCATCTTGGGTTCGAAGCAGGTGTAGCCTTTGGCCAGCAGCTTCACGGCGTGTTCCGCCATGCGCTTCGGCTCCGCGCGCGGCATGGTCGCAAGCTGGCCGAAACTTTTTTGGAACGCGCCGCCGAGCAGATTGTAAATCGGCTGGTTGGACGCCTTGCCCATGATGTCGTAGAGCGCGATGTCGATCGCGCTGCGCGCGCCCGCGTTGCCCTGCAGGAACAAGTGATCGAGCGCGGCGTGGATCGCGCCGATCCGGAACGGGTCCTTGCCCATGATCGTGCGGCCGAACAACGCGACGGTCGCCAGAATTCCGGCCTGCGTT
>JANNPG010000208.1:0-3000 GCA_031399805.1 Betaproteobacteria bacterium
GTCGAGGAATTAGTCAGAGTTTCCCAAATGATAGACATACAGGAAGACAGGCTGAATGCGACCATTCGAAGGCATCAACATACTTGATTGCACGCACGTGCTCGCCGGGCCATTCGCCGCATACCAACTGGCGGTGCTCGGCGCCGATGTGATCAAGGTGGAAGACCCGAACGAGCCCGACCAGAGCCGCGAGTCGGGCGCCGACATGGCGCTCAACAAGCAGCGCATGGGCACAGGTTTTCTCACCCAGGGCTCGAACAAGCGCTCGATCGCGCTCAATCTCAAAACCGAAGGCGGGCGCGAAGCATTGAAGCGCCTGGTCAGGGATTGGGCCGACGTGCTGGTCGAAAACTACCGGCCCGGCGCGTTCAAGGCGCTGGGTCTGGACTACGCGGAGTTGTCGAAGTTGAAACCCAAGCTGGTCTACGCGTCGATGACCGCGTACGGGCAGGACGGGCCGCGCGGCAAGCAGACCGCGTACGACATGGCGATCCAGGCGACTTCCGGATTTACCGCGTCGACCGGCACGCCGGACAGCGGGCCGATCAAGACCGGCGCGCCGGTGATCGATTACGCAACCGGCACCACCGGCGCGTTTGCCATAGCTTCCGCGCTGTATCAAACCCTGCGCACGGGCAAAGGCCAGTACATCGACATGGCGATGATGGACGTCGCGCTCATCATGCAGGCCACGCACATCACCGACCACCTGCATTCGGGCCACAATCCGAAGAGAAACGGGAACAAGATGCGTTTTGCCGAGACCTCGCTGTTCGAGACCAAGGACGGCCTCGTGCAGCTCGCGGCGTCCAATGGCCGCCAGCACCGTCGTTTCTACACCGCGATCGGCGAGCCGGCCGAAGCCGCGCGCGTGAGCCTGGACGAGCGCTACGCGCGCTACGACGAGAAGCACGCGATGATCGCCGCGAAGATGAAGGAGAAAACGGCCGACGAGTGGGAAAATTATCTTGAAGGCAAACATATTCCCGCCGCGCGCGTGCGCGAACTGCGCGAGACGTTGCAGGATCCGCAGTTGAAACATCGCGGCCTCTTGCACCGGCATGACAACGTGCCCGGTGTCGGCAAGCCGGTGACGGTGCCGGTGGCGGCATTCAAGTTCGCGCACGGCGGCCCGTCGATCGAGCGCCCGCCCGCGCGCATGGGCGAGCATACCAACGAGGTGCTGAAATCAGCCGGCTATGGCGCCGAGGAGATCGCGGCGCTGCACACGGCCGGTGCGGTCGCGTAATTTGCTGTCAGGGAAGCTCTGATTCAGTCCGTTCTGCTGATGTATAGAAGCATGATGTATAGAAGCACGTTCTGAGGTATCGAAGGGCACAGGCAAAATACTTGCGGGGGGAGACAGCGTCCACCCTTCGATACCTCAGGGCGAACGGTTAAGAGCTTAGTCAGAGCTTCCTTAATTAGCGATGCGAACGATGTTCTCACCACCGCCACACAATTATCAGGAGCAACGACATTGATCATCGACGCGGACACGCATTTTCTGCCGCCTGACACTTACGACCACATGGGCGCGGAGTGGGACGCGCTGCGCCCGCGCTTTATCTGGGACGACGCGGGCTTTGTGACCGGCGTGAATTTTCCCGGCGAGCCGCCGGCGGTGTCGGGTGCTACGCCGCTGCCGCCGCCGGGGACGGGGTCGCGCTATCGCGGCATGTATTACATGGACGAGCGCCTGCGCGATTACGAGAAGCTCGGCATCGACCAGCAGTTTCTGTTTCCGCAGCTCACGGCAACGGTGTTTACGTACCTGGTCGAGCCGCGGCTCGCCGGCGCGATGGCGCATTCGTGGAATCTGTCGATATTGAAGCTCATGCGCGAGCATCCGGCCAAGCTGATCGGCGGCGCGCTGGTCGCGTTGCAGGACGTCGAGGGCGCGATCCGCGAAATGGAGTGGGCGCGCGAGAACGGCTTTCGCGCGGTGATCCTGGACAAGGTGTATCCGGTGCGCGAGCATTGCTTCTCCGATCCGTACGGCAACCATCGCGAGCTGTGGCCCTTTTTCGCGCGCGCGCAGGCGCTCGGCATGCCGCTCTTCCTGCACAACGTACAGCACGGGCACCGCATCACCAACCTGATGAATTACCAGTTCAACGGGCTCGACGTGCTGGCGCCGCAGGAAGGGCAGATGAGCCTGGTGTCGCTGATCACGAGCGGGCTGCTGGACGATTTTCCGCAACTCAACTTCGTGTTCACCGAGGCGGGTGTTGCTTTCATCAAGCCGCTCGCGTCTCATCTTGACGCGTGGTTCGACAATACGGTGGTCGATTACGAGTCGGAGGACGCAGCACCCCGCTTCAATTACCGCAAGCTCGTGGGCGGCAGGCGTATCGTGTCGGAAGCGGACTACAAATCCAAGAACAAAAAAGCGCCGAGCCACTACTTCAGGACGAACCTGTTCTTCACGATCGAGACCGAGGAGCCCGAGTTGGCGGAGGCGATGAGTCACTTTGGTGCGACGCAATTTCTGTTCGCGACCGATTATCCGCACGACGACCCGGGCGGGCGCATGAAATACAAGGACGTCGAATTGCTGGATGCCAACCGCGACATCAGCGCGGAGGACAAGGAGCTCGTGCGCTACAAGAACGCCGAGAGGCTGCTAAAGTGCGGTGATTCAGTGATTCAGTGATTCAGTGATTCAGTGATTCAGTGATTCGGTGATTAGGTGAATAAGTGAATAAGTGAATAAGTGAATAAGTGAATAAGTGAATAAGTGATTAGGTCATTGTTTACTCAATCACTCAATCACTCAATCACTCAATCACTCTTCAACTTTAAGGCGCACATGAAATCCTGCTGGATCGTTTCCAAAGACCATAAAGCTGTTCTCGAATGGCGCGACGTGCCGGTGCCGCAGCCGAAGGCGGGTGAAATCGTCATACGCGTGCGCGCGAGCGCTATGAATCGCGGCGAGCTCGTGGTCGGGGGTGCCGTGCACGGCGGGCCGGAGAAAATCGGCGGCACCGAGGCGGC
>JANNPG010000232.1:0-1991 GCA_031399805.1 Betaproteobacteria bacterium
ATCGCGCTCGAACAGGGCACGCTGATCCTCCATCTCGGCATGAGCGGCAGCCTGCGCGTGGTACTGGCCGCGACCCAGCCCGATAAATTCGACCACGTGGACCTGGTGTTGGATGACGGCCATTGTCTGCGCCTGCGTGACCCGCGCCGCTTCGGCGCGCTGCTGTGGACGACACGCGACCCTGGGCAACACAAACTGTTAAAGCACATCGGTTTAGAGCCTTTCGACCCGGAGTGCACCGGCGATTATCTTTACCGGGCGGCGCGCAAACGCACCGTGGCGATCCGCGATCTGCTGCTGAACGGCCGAATCATCGCCGGTATCGGCAACATCTACGCCAATGAAGCGCTGTTCAGCGCCGGTATCCGCCCCCAGCTCGCCGCCGGCCGCGTGAGCCGCGCGCGTTGCACGCAACTGGTAACGGCGGTGCGCGCCACGCTTGCCCAGGCCATCGACGCCGGCGGCACCACATTGCGGGATTTTCAGCAGGCCGACGGCAAGCCGGGGTATTTTCAGTTGGAATTGTTGGTCTACGGGCGCGTCGCTCTCCCCTGCCCACGCTGCCGCCAGCCGATCCGCGCACTGTCTTTGGGCCAACGCCTGGTGTTTTATTGCCCGAAATGTCAAAAGTAGTCTAGACTTAATGTTGCATATAGCTTATTTCTGTAACTACATTGAATAAATTCATTTTCCAGCTATTGTTGAACAGCGCAGAACAGCCCTAAGCACCGCCGTCAGTCGGGATGAATGAACCGTTTGTCAGATTTTAAAATGGCTCCTCGCCGACCGCGACGATTGCCGGTGAGCGCCGCGACGTGTAGCGTAGGCATGGGGACACAAAGGTGGACACTATGACGAGCCGCATCGAAGAACGATTCTCAGCCTACAGCCGATGGCGCGAGGGGCTGTTTACCTCGATCGGCGACCTGCGCCAGTGGCTGCAAGCCCAGGAACTGTCGAACATCCAGGTCGATCAGCGCATCGAGCAAATCCTCTCAACGCTGCGCGACGACAAACTGTACATCGCGTTCGTCGCCGAGTTCTCGCGCGGCAAATCCGAACTCATCAACGCCATCTTTTTCGCCGATTTCGGCCAGCGCATCCTGCCGTCGAGCGCCGGACGCACCACCATGTGCCCGACCGAACTCATGTACGAAACCGGCAGCGAACCGGTGCTGCGGTTGCTACCGATCGAAACGCGCGCCAGCGGCGGCACGGTGTCGGAACTGAAGGGTTTCCCGGACGAGTGGACCAGCATCGCGCTCAACCCGCGCTCGCCGGACGACATCGCCCAGACGCTGCAACACATCGTTGACGTAAAGCACGTTACCAAGGAAGTCGCCCAATCGCTCGGTCTGCACATCGCGCGCAGTGAAACCGAGGCGGGGGTGCAGTTCACCGAGGACGGCCGGGTGGAAATCCCACGCTGGCGGCACGCCATCGTTAATTTCCCGCACCCGCTGCTGGAACAGGGCCTGGTGATACTCGACACCCCCGGGCTGAACGCGCTGGGCAGCGAGCCGGAGTTGACCCTGAACCTGCTGCCGAGCGCGCACGCCGTGCTGTTCGTGCTGGCCGCCGACGCGGGTGTAACCAAAACCGACATAGAAGTGTGGCACGATCACATCAACCTCGGCCGAGGCGGCGCGAATCGCGGCCGCTTGGTGGTGCTCAACAAGATCGACGGCCTGTGGGACGAACTGCGCGACTGGAAAGACGTGCAAAACGAGATTCAGCGCCAAATCCGCGAAACCGCGCGCCAGCTCGGTATTGAGGACAACCAGATCTTCCCGGTGTCGGCGCAAAAGGCGCTGCTCGGCAAGGTCAAAAAGGACAGCAAAATCCTCGAACGCTCGCGCATCCTGGCGCTGGAACAGGCGCTTGGCAGCGAAGTCGTTCCGGCCAAGCGCGAAATCGTGCGCGACAATATCAGCGGCGATATGGAGGATGTCATCAAGGCCATGCGCCAGATCATTTCGCAGCGCACGAAG
>JANNPG010000403.1:0-11413 GCA_031399805.1 Betaproteobacteria bacterium
CTCTTCGAAACCACCAACATTTGGACCTTCATCCTCCTCGACACGGCCACCGGACGCGCTTGGCAAGTGCAATACTCCTTGAACGACACACCCCCGGGAAGGTCTGTCATCAACGAATCCTCACTCTTGCCTGAAGGCGTAACCCCGAAGAACGGCCGGTTTACTCTCTATCCGACGCACAACATGTACAACTTCCTGCTTCTGGATCGCGAGGACAGCCGGATCTGGCAATTACAATGGTCGCTTGAGTCCCAGGGTCGTGGCATCGTTCGCTCGATTCCTCCGCGCAAGTAGCGTGCAATCTAACAGCGCGTTGTTGACCGACGCCTTCAGCTCGCTACGCTGCGCATGCGGCGCGGCAAAACGCGAACGTTGGGCGGCAATTCAGCTACACAACACCGTCAACCCAAAGGAGAAATCACTATGTGTCACCAAACCCTGATTAGCCGCTCATTGTTGGCAGCCTTGCGCTATTCGTTGTTGTTTTTCTTGGGACTGGCCGGCTCCTTCGCCAATGCACAAGTGCCTGCTCAAGAGCAGGCACTGACGCGGACTGCCCGTGATGCAGAGCTTAAGTGGGGGCCCTGCCCGCCGTTCTTGCCCAAAGGATGCGGCATCGCCGTTCTTCACGGTGACCCTGCAAAAGACAACGTCGACGTGTTCTTCAAAGTGCCCGCCAAGTCGACCATCCCTCTCCATTGGCATACTTCGGCAGAGCGCATGGTGCTGGTAGCAGGTGAGCTTCATGTCACCTATGACGGTCAGAAGACGGCGGTTCTCAAATCGGGCACTTATGCGTACGGTCCCGCCAAACGACCACACAAGGGCTTCTGCGCAAGCGCCGTCCCATGTGTTCTCTTCATTGCCTTTGAATCGCCGCTGGATGCAGTGCCGGTCGAGAGCGTAAAAAAATAGGGATAGTGCCGCCCAACCCGGCGCTCAACCATCAATCCATTCGCAGCACCCCATCCACCAGATGCAGGATACGATTCGCGCGCGCCGCAACCGCACCATCGTGAGTGACGATCACCAGACTGGTATTGAACGCGCGATTGAGCTCAAGCATGAGTTCGAACACTTCGCCCGCAGTTTGCCGGTCGAGATTGCCGGTCGGCTCGTCGGCAAGCACGCACGTTGGATTGGTTATGAGCGCGCGCGCGATTGCCACGCGCTGGCGCTCGCCGCCGGATAATTCGGATGGCGCGTGTTCCAGCCGGTGACCGAGCCCGACTTTGCGCAACATCTCAACGGCCAGCGCATTGGCCGCGGCCGGCGGCATGCGCCGGATCAGCAGCGGCATCGCGACATTTTCAATGGCTGAAAACTCAGGCAACAGATGATGGAACTGATACACGAAACCAAGCTGCCGGTTGCGTAGTTCGCCGCGCCCGGCTTCATCGAGCGCCTGGATATTGCGCCCGCCAATGATAACTTCGCCGCTCGTCGCCGCGTCAAGGCCGCCGAGTAGATGAAGCAACGTGCTCTTACCCGATCCCGAAACGCCGACGATCGCGATGTGCTCGCCGCGGGCCACGGTGAGATCGACGCCGAGCAATACCGGCACCTCGACCCGGCCCTGCAGAAAACTCTTGCGCAAGGCGCGGCAGGCGAGCGCGGCGTCACTCATATCTGAGCGCCTCGGCGGGATTGATTTTCGCCGCGCGGTAACTCGGATAAATCGTTGCCAGCGAACTCACGATAAACGCAAATAACGCCGTAACGAGCACGTCGGCCGTGCGCAACTCGGACGGCAGATCGCTGATCTGGTAGACCTCTTTCGACAGAAACTTGAATCCGAAAACGCCTTCGATGAACGGCACCACAACGTCGACGTTGGTTGCCAGCGCGATGCCGCCCGCCACGCCGGCCAGCGTTCCCATCAGCCCGATCAGCGTGCCCTGAATCAGAAAAATTTTCATGACGCTGCCGGGACTGGCGCCCAGCGTACGCAGAATCGCAATGTCCGCCTGCTTGTCCTTGACCGCCATGAACAGGCTGGAAACGATATTGAAAGCGGCCACCGCTATGATCAGGAACACAATCAAAAACATCATGCGTTTTTCGATATCGACGGCGCGGAAGAAATTCGCGTTAAGGCGCGTCCAGTCCGTAATGTAGGCATCGGCCCCGAGGCTCTTCGACAGTTCGCGCGACACGCGAACCGCCTCGAACAGGTCTTTCAGCTTCAGGCGCACGCCGCTCACCTTCTCGCTCATGCGGTAGAGCTTCTGCGCGTCTTCGAGGTCGATGAATGCGAGCCCGGAGTCGTATTCATAGTGGTCCACCAGAAAAATTCCCACCACCGTGAACTGCCGCAGGCGCGGCAATATGCCCGCCGGCGTGACCTGCCCCTGCGGCGCGATCAACACCACCTTGTCGCCGACCATCGCGCTTAACGCACGCGCGAGCTCCGCGCCGAGAACAATGCCGAACTCGCCCGGCTTGAGCGCGGTCAGGCTGCCGGCGGTCATGTGCCGCGCCAGATCGGCGACTTTTTCCTCGTCTTCGGGAATAATGCCGCGTATATACGCGCCGCGCACGGTGCTCCCGCTCGACAGCAATCCCTGCGCCGACACGTAGGGCGCAGCGGCCACAACCTGCTCATTCAGTCGGGATTTATCGGCAATCGCGCGCCAGTCGGCGAGCGTATTGTCCGGCCCCGAGATCTGGATGTGCGAGGCGACGCTGAGAATGCGCGTGCGCACTTCGCGCTGAAAACCGTTCATCACGGAGAGCACCGTGATCAGCACCGTGATGCCCAGCGCGATGCCGATCACCGACACCAGCGAGATGAAGGAGATGAAGCGGCTGCGCTGCCGCGCGCGCGTGTAGCGCAGGCCGATGAAGAGTTCGTAGGGTTGCAAGGGGGGTCCGCGAGTCAGGGCGCAAGTTTGCCATACTGCGGGCGCCACCGCATAGCATCCGCGCGCGCGAATGTTAGACTCGGACTCTTAACGATGGCCCGCACATGCACTGCACCCTGCTGATCCCCGACCTGCTGCTGCCGCATGCACTAGGCGACGAACCTTATCGCGGGCTGCGTACGGCCGCGCTGGGCGTGGCGCTGGCGCGCGGCAACGCAACGCCGCGACCGCCGCTCGCTTACGAGGAATGGTTGTGCCGCAGCTTTGGCGTGCCGCAACCGCACGACATTCCGGTTGCGGCGTTGATGCTTAACGCCGACGGCGGCGACCCGCGGCATTGCTATTGGTTGTGCGCCGACCCGGTACACGTAATAGCCGACCGCAACCGTCTGGTCGTTGCCGGGCGCGCCAATGATATCGACGCGGCGGAAGCGCGCGACTTCACCGCGGCGCTGAATCAGCACTTCGCCGCCGACGGCATTGTTTTTTGCGCACCCGCCCCGCTGCGCTGGTACCTGCGCGTTGAACGCGCACCGCAACTCGTCACCACCCCGCTGGCGCGCGTCCTCAATCGCAGCGTCGAGCTTCATCTGCCGCAAGGCGCGGACGCGCTCGCCTGGCACCGCGTCATCAACGAAGCGCAGATGAAATTGCACGCGCATCCCGCCAATGCGGCACGCGAAGCGCGCGGCGCGCTCGTTGCCAACAGCATCTGGCTGTGGGGCGGCGGAACCATGCCGGTAATACCACGCCCGCCTTACACCGCGGTATGGAGCGACGACCACCTGCCACGCGCGCTGGCCGCTGCCGCCGGCGTTGACTGCCACGACCTGCCGCTCAATGGCGCAGCCGGGCTCGATGGCGCAACAGAGGGCGATCATCTGCTGGTGCTCGATGCGCCGTCACTGGCCTTGCGCGCCGGCGACATCCAGGCGTGGCGTGAACAGCTTGTATTGCTGGATCGCGAATGGATAGCTCCGCTGCTCGCGGCGCTGCGCGCGAAAACACTCTCCGCGCTGACGCTCGCCGCATGCAACAGCGACAATCTGCTGGAAGCCAACCTTGCGCCGTCCGGATTGTGGCGATTCTGGCGCCACGCACGAACACTCGCTGACTACGCCGGCGCCCCTTGATAAAAACATGCCTCTCACTATAGCCCGGCGCACCGCGCCACCGGCTGCGCTCGCGGCGCTTACCGCCGCCGGCGTGCCCCCGCTGCTCGCGCGCATTTATGCCGCGCGGGGCATCTCGTCACCCGGCCAGCTCGCGACGGACTTCGGCGGACTCGCCCCGCTCGCGGGTCTGCATAACGTCGAGCGCATGGCGGGTCTGCTGGCCGACGCCATTGCCGCCAGGCAACGCCTGCTGATCGTCGCCGATTATGATTCTGACGGCGCGACGGCGTGCGCTGTCGGCATGCGCGCGCTGCGCGAATTCGGCGCCGTCGTCGATTACCTCGTGCCGAACCGCTTCGAATACGGCTACGGACTCACGCCCGAGATCGTTGCGCTCGCCAAGCAAGTCAAGAATCCCGACATCCTGATCACCGTGGATAACGGCATTGCGAGCGTCGACGGCGTCGCCGCTGCCAACGCACTGGGCATGCGCGTGCTGATTACCGATCATCACCTGCCCGGCGCCACGCTCCCCGACGCCTGGTGCATCATCAATCCCAATCAGCCGGGCTGCGGCTTTCCGAGCAAGAACCTGGCGGGTGTGGGCGTGATGTTCTATCTGATGCTCGCCTTGCGCGCCGAACTGCGCAAACGCGACTGGTTTGATAGCGCGCGGCGCGGCGGAGCGGCCACATCGGAGGACGAAGTTGCAGCCCCACGCCTCACGCCTCACGCCTCGCGGCGTGCAGCGGAGCCCAACCTTGCAAGCCTCCTCGATCTCGTCGCGCTGGGCACGGTTGCCGACGTGGTGAAGCTCGATGACAACAACCGCATCCTCGTGCAGCAGGGTCTGCAGCGAATTCGCAGCGGCAAGACCTGGCCCGGCATCGCGGCGCTACTCGAAGTCGCCGGCCGCGACGCGGCGCGCGCGTCGACTTACGATCTGGGCTTCGTACTCGGCCCGCGACTCAATGCGGCCGGCCGGCTCGACGACATGGCGGTCGGCATCGAATGCCTGATCAGCAACGACCGCGCCACCGCCGAGCGGATCGCACGCGAACTCGACGCATTAAACCGGCAGCGCCGTTCGATTGAAGCGGACATGCATGAAAATGCGCTCGCGATACTTGCCGCGATTCCGCCGCAGGATAGCTACAGTCTGTGCCTGTTCGAACCCGGCTGGCACCAGGGCGTGATCGGCATCGTCGCGTCACGCCTGAAAGAACGCTACCACCGGCCGGTCATCGCGTTCGCCCGCGGCAACGACGGCGAACTGAAGGGTTCGGGCCGCTCGATCGGTGCGCTGCATTTGCGCGATGCGCTGGACCTCGTGTCCAAGCGCGAGCCGGGCCTCATCGCGCGCTTCGGCGGCCACGCCGCCGCCGCCGGCCTCACGCTGCATGAGTCGGCGCTCGAGCGTTTCCGCAGCGCATTCGAAGCGGTCGTGCAATCCCTGCTCTCCCCCGCCGATCTCGAACGCGTCATCGAAACCGATGGCGCGCTGCCAGCCGCTGATTGTACGCTCGAGGCCGCGCGCCTGCTCGAACAACCGGTATGGGGACAGGGGTTTCCGGCGCCGGCATTCGATGATGAATTCACCGTTGCGCAGCAGCGCGTGGTCGGGGAGCGCCACCTGAAATTGCGTCTCGTCAAAGACGGCAGCGAAATCGAAGCGATATTGTTTTCGCACGCCACTGCACTGCCGCCGCGCATACGCGCCGTCTACCGCCCCGCCGTCAATGAATGGAACGGAAAACAAACGCTGCAACTCACCATCGAGCACTGGGAATCTGTATAGCCTGTCTCATCGAATCGTCTGGCAACCGCCGGTTCCTCTCGCGCGTCCTGTATAATCGCGCTTTTTCGCACGGACGCTTTTTCCCCACAGACTCCCATGGAAGCGGAACAACTCAATGCCATCGCACGGCGGCTGCAGGACTTAAGCCAGCGCAACGCCGAGCTGCGGAGGTATCTTTGACTTCGAGGCGAAACAACAGCGCCTTGCCGAGGTCGTCAAGCTAGCTGAGGATCCGGCCGTCTGGAACGACCCCAAGCGCGCGCAGGAAATCGGCCGCGAAAGGAAGACGCTCGAAGCGCTGGTCACCACCCTGTCGCGGCTCGAGCAGGATTTGGGCGACGCGGCGGAACTTTTTACAATGGCGCGCGCCGACAACGACAATGCGTCGCTCAAGAGCATAGAGGCGGATACGCTGGCGCTCGAAAAAACCGTCGCCGATGTCGAGTTCCGGCGCATGTTTTCGAATCCGATGGACCCGAACAACTGCTTCGTCGACATCCAGGCCGGCCAGGGCGGCACCGAAGCGCAGGACTGGACGCAGACGCTCGAACGCATGTACATTCGCTATTGCGAGCGCAAGGGCTTTCGCGTCGAACTCCTTGAAGAGTCGCCCGGGGACGTCGCCGGCATGAAAAGTGTCGCTTTGAAAGTCATCGGTGATTACGCTTTCGGGCATCTGCGCACCGAGACCGGCATCCACCGGTTGGTGCGCAAATCGCCGTTCGATTCCAACAACCGGCGCCACACGTCGTTCGCCAGCGTGTTCGTCTTTCCCGAAATCGACGACACCATCGAAATTGAGATCAACCCCGCCGACCTGCGCATCGATACCTTCCGCGCGTCGGGCGCCGGCGGCCAGCACATCAACAAGACCGACTCGGCCATCCGTATCACGCACGCACCGAGCGGTGTGGTCGTGCAGTGCCAGAGCGACCGCTCGCAACACCGCAACCGCGCCGAAGCGATGGCGATGCTGAAGGCGCGCCTTTACGAACTGGAAATCCGCAAACGCAACGAGGAAAAGCAGGCATTGGAAGACACCAAGACCGACATCGGCTGGGGCCACCAGATCCGCTCATACGTGCTCGACCAGTCACGCATCAAGGATCTGCGCACTAACCTCGAAATCGGCAATACCCAATCCGTGCTCGACGGAAATCTCGACGATTTCATCACCGCCAGCCTGAAACAAGGCATCTAACCCAGGCGCCACCAAGGACGACATGAGCGACCAACCCACCACCCCGGAACTCGACGAAAACCAGATCATCGCGGAGCGGCGCGCCAAGCTGCAGGCTCTGCGCGCCAAAGGCGTTGCATTCCCGAACCAGTTCCAGCGCAATAACCTGGCGGCTGATCTTGTCGAAAAATACGAAGACAGCGACCGCGACTGGCTCGACATCAATCCGGTCGTGGTCAAGGTCGCCGGCCGCATGATGTTGAAACGCATCATGGGTAAAGCGAGCTTTGCCACGATTCAGGACATGAGCGGCAGCATCCAGATCTACATCACCGACAGCTACCCCGGCAAGGAGCAGCACGCGGAATTCAAGCATTACGATACCGGCGACACCATCGGCGTCGACGGCGTGTTGTTCAAGACCAAGACCAACGAGTTGACGGTGCGCGTCAAAAACCTCGTCATGCTGACCAAGTCGCTGCGGCCGCTGCCGGAAAAATTCCACGGGCTGACTAATCAGGAGCAATGCTACCGCCAGCGTTACCTCGACTTGATCGCCAACGAAGACACGCGCCTGCGGTTCGTCCAGCGCTCGCGCATAATCCAGGCGATCCGTGAGTTTTTCCTGGCCAAACGCTATCTCGAGGTCGAAACCCCGATGATGCATTCGATACCGGGCGGCGCGTCGGCGCGCCCGTTCGTGACGCATCACAACGCGCTCGACATGCAGCTCTACCTGCGCATTGCGCCCGAACTGTATCTGAAGCGGCTGGTGGTCGGCGGATTCGAGAAGGTGTTCGAGATCAACCGCAACTTCCGCAATGAGGGCATCTCGACGCGCCACAATCCGGAATTCACGATGCTCGAGTTCTATTGTGCGCACAGAGATTATACCTATCTGATGGTGTTCATCGAGCAGATGTTGCGCGAAGTCTCCGGCATCGTGCTCGGCGCCACCAAATTCACCTACCAGGGACGCGCGATGGATCTCGAAAAGCCCTTCGAGCGGATCACCATCGCCGAAGCCATCAAGAAATACCATCCGGGCGTCACCGACGAAATGCTCAAGAGTCGGGATGCGTTGATCGCCAAGCTGAACGAGTTCAAGATTGCGTTCCGTGCGCAGGACGGCATCTACGGCCTGCAACTGACGCTGTTCGAAAATACCGTGGAAGAACAGTTATTCGAGCCGACCTATGTCTACCATTACCCGGCGGAAGTGTCGCCGCTTGCGCGCCGCGACGATCTCGACCGGGAATTCACCGAGCGTTTCGAGTTGTACATGGCCGGCCGCGAGATTGCCAACGGCTTTTCCGAACTCAACGATCCGGAGGATCAGGCCGAACGCTTTCAGCAACAGGCAACGCAGAAAGACGCGGGCGATCAGGAAGCGATGCATTACGACGCCGACTACATACGCGCGCTCGAATACGGCTTGCCGCCGACCGCCGGCGCCGGTATCGGGATCGACCGGCTGGTGATGCTGTTGACCGACAGCGCCAGCATCCGGGACGTCATTCTGTTTCCGCAAATGCGCCCCGAATAAGCGCGCGCGTACGCCGCCATGCACGCTCCTATCTGGCAACCGTCCGCGGCAGCGATCGCCGCGTCGAATATGACCGCGTTCATGCATGCGGCCGAACGCAGGCACGCGATTAGCCTTCCCGATTACGCCGCACTTCATGTTTGGTCGGTCGGCGAGCCCGAAAAATTCGCGCGCCTGTTATGGGAATTCTGCGGCGTTATCGCGGAACGCCGGGGCGATGTCGTTCTCGAGCACCGCGACCGCATGCCCGGTGCGCGCTGGTTTCCCCAGGCGCGCCTCAACTTCGCTGAAAACCTGTTGCGCCGGCGCGACCGCGACACGGCGCTCATCTTCTGGGGCGAGGACAGGGTCAAGAGCAGCATCACGTTCGCCGAGCTCTACCACGAAGTGTCGCGGCTCGCGCAGGCTCTGCGCGCAAGTGGAGTCAAGCCCGGCGACCGCGTTGCGGCTTACATGCCGAACATTCCCGGCACCGTGATCGCCATGCTGGCCGCGACCAGCATAGGCGCGATTTGGTCGTCGTGCTCGCCGGACTTCGGCGTGCAGGGCGTGCTCGACCGCTTCGGGCAGATCGAACCGCGCATACTGTTCAGCGCGGACGGGTATTTCTACAACGGAAAAACCATCGACGTGCTGCCGCGCCTTGCGCAAATCGTGCGGCAACTGCCGTCGGTCGAACGCGTTATCGTGGTGCCGTACACCGAGCGCGCGCCGGTGCTTGACAGCGTGCCGCGCGCCATCGACATTCACGCTTTCATGGCGCAGTTCAAAGCGCGGGAAATAGAATTTGCACAACTGCCGTTCAACCACCCGCTCTACATCATGTATTCGTCCGGCACCACCGGCGTGCCCAAATGCATCGTACACGGCGCCGGCGGCACGCTCCTGCAGCACTTGAAGGAACACGTGCTGCACGTCGACATCAAACGCAATGATCGCATGTTTTATTTCACGACCTGCGGCTGGATGATGTGGAACTGGCTCGCGTCGGGACTCGCCAACTGCACGCTGCTGCTCTACGACGGCTCGCCTTTCCTGCGCGACGGCAATCTTCTGTTCGATTTTGCCGACGCCACCGGCATGACGGTATTCGGTACGTCCGCCAAGTTCATCGACGCGATCGCGAAAGCCGGCTTGCGCCCGGCGCAAACCCACCAGCTCAAAACAGTGCGCACCATACTGTCGACCGGATCGCCGCTGGTTCCCGAAGGCTTCGACTACGTCTATGAACACGTCAAACGCGACGTCAACCTTGCGTCGATGTCGGGCGGCACCGATATCATGGGGACTTTTGTCACCGGCAGCCCGTTATTGCCGGTCTGGCGCGGCGAAATCCAATGTTGCACGCTCGGCATGCAGGTCGAGGTATTCGACGACGACGGCAAACCCGTGCGCGGAGCGAAAGGCGAACTCGTATGCACTGCGCCGTTTCCGTCGATGCCGGCAGGCTTCTGGAACGACCCGCAGGATAAAAAATACCACGCCGCCTACTTCGAGAAATACCCGAACGTGTGGTGGCACGGCGACTACGTGGAATTGACCGCGCACGGCGGCATGATCATTTACGGACGTTCCGATGCCGTTCTCAATCCCGGCGGCGTGCGCATCGGCACGGCCGAAATTTACCGCCAGGTCGAACAGTTGGACGAGATTGTCGAAAGCCTCGTCATCGCACAGGACTGGCCGCCGCAACAGCCGGCCGACGTGCGCGTCGTGCTGTTCGTGCGTCTGCGCGACGGGTTGGTGCTCGACGCCGCGCTGGTCGACAGGATCAAGCAGCACATCCGCAACAACACCACGCCGCGTCACGTACCCGCCAAAATTGTCCAGGTCGCCGACATCCCGCGCACCAAGAGCGGCAAGATCGTCGAGCTGGCAGTTCGCCATGTCGTGCATCACCGGCCCGTCAAGAATCTGGAGGCGCTGGCCAATCCGGAAGCGCTTGAATTTTTTCGCGACCGCGCCGAACTCAAAACCTGATACCAGAGTGCAGAAGACCCCGCGCGCCAGAACACGCAACAGCCCGCACCACCGCAAGTGCAACTCGTGCAGCAAGTCCGGCAACCGGCCGCCGCGCCGGCGCCGTGCGCAAGCTGCGGCACGGTTGACTCGATCCGCGCCGTAGAAAAGCCGGGCGAAGGCAGCGGGGTCGGCATGGTTGCCGGCGGACTGCTGGGCGGGTTGCTCGGCCATCAAGTCGGATACCCTGGTAGGGTATCTCAATATATACCCTAATGAGGTATATACTGCGCCGTAACTATTCCGTTCCGCGCAGACATGTCCGCACCCGCCGCTTCCACGCTCGATCTTGCCCTCGACGGCATGACGTGCGCGGCCTGTGCGAACCGCATCGAAAAGGTGCTCAATCGCGTCCCCGGCGTTACCGCCAGCGTCAATTTCGCGACGGAACGGGCGCACGTTACGCAGACGATCGATGTCGGCATCGACGCGCTGATCGGCGCAATTCGCAAGGCGGGCTACGACGCCCGTCCGCTGGCGGAGGATGATGCCGCCGCTGAAAAGGCGCGACACGCAAAACAGTACCGCGTTGAACTCCGGCAGTTCTGGATCGCCGCCGCACTCGCGCTGCCGCTGCTCGTCCAAATGCCCTTCATGTTTTTTGGCGATCACGGCGAATTCATTCCGCGCTGGCTGCAACTCGCGCTCGCCACACCGGTGCAGTTCTGGATCGGGCGCCGCTTCTATACCGGCGCATGGCATTCGCTGCGCGGCGGCGGCGCCAACATGGATGTGCTCATCGCGCTCGGCACGACCATGGCTTACCTCTTCAGCGCGGTCGTCACTTTGTGGCAGTTGCCGCAGCATGTGTACTTCGAGGCAAGTGCGGCGATCATCACGCTGATCCTGATGGGCAAGCTCCTGGAGGCGCGCGCCAAAGGCAGGGCTTCC
>JANNPG010000264.1:0-21184 GCA_031399805.1 Betaproteobacteria bacterium
TCGAGGAGGCGGTAGATGCCGCGACGCGGCCCGTACTCCGCCCAGGAGATGGCTGTGTTGTCGAGCACGCCCGGCGGCAGCGGGTTGCCCATCGGGCTGATGCCTGGCGCCTTGCCATCCGACCAGCCTTCGAGCAGGACATTAAAGCAGACTGCAATTTGTTTGTTGCCGGGCCAGCGTAGGGTCGTCGAGTTATTCATAAGTCGTTGATCTTAGGGTATAGGGTTTTCAAACACCGTTTTTGCATAAATCCCAATCTATTCCGGCCCCGCCAAAGAGTCAATTGAGCCGTATTCGCAAGCGTCCCGACTCAACGCACAAATCCCGCAAAAATGCCCGCGCGTGCGCAGGCACTGGGCAAGGCGCGCTGGCTATTACGGATGAATGCTCCCTGGCGGGCGTGGTGCGTGCGCATGTGGCTGCCAAGCAGCACGGGCTCAAGCTGATTGTCGGTACGGAGATTCAGGTTGAAGACGGCCCGAAGCTGTTGTTGCTGGCGACCAATC
The DNA here is from genome assembly GCA_031399805.1 of Betaproteobacteria bacterium. Classification (GTDB taxonomy): domain Bacteria; phylum Pseudomonadota; class Gammaproteobacteria; order Burkholderiales; family SG8-41; genus PALSA-1004. The sequence goes on from JANNPG010000264.1 coordinate 507, forward strand.
GTGAAAGTTATGGGCACATTTCGGCGCTGATTACGCGAGCGCGTACGCGGGCGGTGAACGGAAGTTATCGCGTGACGCTGCGCCCAAACGATCCCCCGTCGCGCAAGCCACGGGGGATTTTTTGGTGCGTCGCAGATTGCTTTTCCGGCGGCCTGCCTTTAAAGTAGGCCGCTATGAAATTCGCAGGGGAAATTACGGTAATGGCCAAGCGCGATGCAGTCTTCGCAGCCCTTGCCGACGCCCGCGTTTTTGCTTCGCTGATCGACGGCGTGCAGGAACTGACGCCTGTGGATGACACGCATTTTGACGCGGTGCTCGAAACCAAAGTGGCTTACATGAGTTTCAGGTTCAAGGTCACTGTGGAATTCACCCGTGTCGATCCGCCGAATGAAATCGCTGCGAAAATCGAGGGCGCGCCGCTGGGTTTGGCGGGACGGCTGACGGCAGTGACGATGACGCGTCTCGTTGAGGATGGCGAGCAAACACGCATTCAATACGAGATCGACACCACGCTTACCGGCAAGCTCGGCAGCATTGGCCAGCCGGTGATGAAATCCAAGGCGCGCGACATGAAAAAGCAGTTTGCCAAGAATCTGCAGACGCGATTTACCGTTAATGCGGTGGCGGCATGAGCCCATTTGAATTGGCCGAACCGCGCACGTTGCGTGAGGCCGCGGCGCTGCTCGACACAGATGATTCAACCGTGCGCGCCATTGCAGGGGGCACGGCGCTAATGCTGATGATGAAGACGGGCGTGTTTAAACCCGCGCGGCTCGTCAGCTTGCGAGCGGTTGAAGCGCATCATGCGCATATCCACAAGGACGCAGAAGGGATGCTGCGCATCGGCGCGCTGGCGACACTAAGCTCGCTGGGCCGCTCTGCTGATGTAAAGGCCGCAGCGCCAGTGTTGGTGCAAACACTGAAGACGTTGTCCAATGTACGCGTGCGTAATGTCGCAACAGTCGGTGGCGCGCTCGCGCATGGCGATCCGCATATGGATTTGCCGCCGGTGATGATGGCGCTGGACGCGAGCGTCGTTGTGGTGTCGCCGACGGGCACGCGGACGCTGCCGGTGGCCGAGTTGTACACCGGCTATTACGAGACCGCGCTTGCGCGAAACGAATTGATCGCCGAGGTTTGCCTGCCGACGCGAACGGGCTGGCGCGCCACGTATGTGAAACTCACCACGCGCAGTGCCGACGATTGGCCCACCTTGGGTATCACGGTGGCGCTCAAACTAGAATCTGGCGTGGTCGCCGATGCCCGTTTGGTGGCTAGCGCGGCAACGGCAACGCCAGTGCGGCTGATGGCTGCGGAAGCCTCGATACGAGGTCAGGTTTTGGAGGATAAGGTGTTGGCGCGCTGTGGTGAGGCTGCTTCTGGTGAAGCCGAATTGATTGATGATGCGCACGGCTCGGCGGCCTATAAGCAAACGCTGCTACGCGTTCACATGGCGCGTGCCTTGCGAGCAGTTATGACGGCGGATATTAAGTAAGTTATTTTTTTTATTTAATAACTTTTAATGAACGTAACCGCAAGCAGTGTCGGCCAATCTCCGCCGCGCCTGGAAGCTCGGGCGAAGGTAACGGGCCGTGCAGAATATGTGCATACCCTGCGCGTGCCCAATATGTTGCATGCAAAGGTGCTGCGCGCGACGGTTGCGCATGGCCGCATTCGCACCATTGACGTAACGGCCGCGCGGGCCATGCCGGGTGTGTTCGCGGTTTACACCGGGGAAGACATTCGCAAGCTGATTGCCGAGCCGTACTACGGCCCCGCGTTTCATGATCAGCCGATACTGGCGCTGGATAAGGTGCGTCACGTAGGCGAGCCGGTGGCGGTGGTGCTGGCGGCGGATGTGCATGTGGCGGAAAGCGCGGCGCAATCCATCGTTGCTGAATACGATGAACTGCCTGCGGTGTATGACGAAATCGAAGCGATGACGTCAAGTGCTGTGGTGCATGAGGTGCTGAAACCTGCCGGCACGTTCGCTGATCTCAAATATCTGAAGGACAAACGCGGTACCAACATCGCTCTGGATTTTCATTTGCGGCGTGGCGATGTGTCGAAGGCGTTCGCTGAAGCTGATCATGTGTTCGAGCATACGTTCCGCACGCAGCAGGTTTTGCATCTGCCGCTAGAGCCTTTTGCCTGTGTGGCCGAGCCGGGTGATACCACGTTGGTGCTGCATAGCTCCACGCAAAGCCCATCCTTCGTGCGCAGCGAAATCGCACGGCTTTTTGGCTGGTCCGACAACCGGGTGCGCGTCAAGGTGCCCTATCTGGGTGGCGGCTTTGGTGCCAAGGTGTATGTTAAATCGGAGGCGCTTGCGGCCGCCTGTGCCATGCTCGCGCGGCGGCCGGTGAAGTATGCGCTGACGATGGAAGAGCAGTTCTACATGATCACCAAGCACGCCACAACCTTGCGCATCAAAAGTGGTGTGTCGAAGGACGGCAAAATTCTCGCTCGCGAGTGCGAGGTGTGGTGGAACGGCGGTGCGTATGCTGACATCGGCCCGCGCGTCACACAAAAGTCAGGGTTCACGGCGGCAGGCCCGTACGATATCGACAACGTTCACATTGATTCGTATGCGTTGTATACCAATCTGCCTCCGGCAGGCGCGCTGCGCGGCTTTGGCATACCGCAACTGGTGTGGGCGTACGAGAGCCACACCGACATGATTGCGCGTGAATTGAAAATTGATCCGCTGGCGATACGGCGCAAGAATTTGCTGCGCGAAGGCCGGCCTCAGGCCACGGGGACGCCTATGCGTGACGCCGCGCTCGATTTGGTGCTGGAGCGTTTGGCCGTGCGTATGCAGTGGGAAAAGCGTTTTGATCACGGTGGCGGCACGATCAAGCGCGGACGCGGCTTGGCGATTGGCTTCAAGGCGAGCATTTCGCCGACAACGTCCATGGCGATTGTGAACCTGGCTGCCGACGGCAGTTGCAGCCTGTATTCCAGCACGGTGGATATGGGGCAGGGTTCGGATACGGCAATGGCGCAGATGGTGTCCGAAGTGATGGGAATTCCGCTGGAAAAGATTACCGTGGTGCACCCGGATACCGACGTGACACCGTATGACATGGCCACACTCGGCTCGCGTTCAACCTATCATATGGGCCACGCGGTCAAGAATGCAGCGGAGGACGCACGCGACAAGTTGTTTACACTGGCGCGAGAGGTGAGCCTTTCTGCCGAGACCACGCCGATACCCGATATCTTCCGCAAGAAATACGGCATGCTCGCTGGCAACATCGTGGGTGTTGGCAGTTTTATTCCGCCCTACACGCCGCCCGACGCCAACGGCCAGACAGAAAATGCCACGCCATTCTGGATGATCGGCGCTACTGGCGCAGAAGTGGAAGTCGACACTGAAACTGGCGAATTCAAGGTCACGCGATTGGTGAATCTGGTCGATGTCGGCAAGTCGATCAACCCGGCTATCGTCGAAACGCAGATTTCCGGGGCGACAGTGATGCAGCTGGGCTTTACGCTTTCGGAACAGATGAATTTCGATGCAGGGCAAGTGACGAATGCCTCGCTCGCCGACTACAAGATTCCCGGCATACGCGACATTCCTGTGATGGAAAACGAAGCGGTTGACGCCAATCAAAAGAGCGGCCCGTTCGGCGCCAAGGGTGTGGGTGAGAGCGGCACGTTCGGTGTGTCGCCCGCCATTGCCAACGCCATTGACGATGCCGTGGGTGTCCGGTTGACGAGTCTGCCGCTGACGGCAGAGGCGGTGTATCGCGGGTTACGCAACAAAGCGGGCAATCCGCTCAAGAATGACTGATCGACTATGAGTTCAACGCGGACCATCAATTTCGCCCTCAACGGCGACCCTGTGACCGCACAGATTGGCACGCACCAGCATCTGGTTGAAGTGCTGCAGGCGCAGGGGTTAACTGGCGCACGTGAAAGCTGCGCCCAAGGGCTATGCGGCTGCTGCACGGTGCTGGTCAACGAGGTGGCGGTTTCCGGCTGTCTGTACCTGGCTGCATTTGCAGACGGCGCTGACGTGCGCACCATCGAGTATGCACCCGAAGGCAAACTCGACGCCGTTCAGGAGGCCTTCATTGAATGCGGCGCATTCCAATGCGGTTACTGCACGCCCGGGTTTATCCTGATGACGCGGCAATTGCTCGATGCGCATCCTGATCCGTCCGAGGATGACATTCGCCATTATCTGTCGGGCAATCTGTGCCGATGCGCGGCGTATGCCGAGATCGTCGAAGCGGCCAAGCTTGCGGCTCGAATGCGCAACTCCAGCTTGCCGCGGTGACGAGAAAAGGTGACGATTACGGGTGATGAATGAGGGTGACGAAATTCCCAGGTTCTGGTGACTCTTTGCGTCACCTCTTATCAATAAATGGAGGAGCGATGCGAACTCTGACTGGAACCCTGCTGGCCTTTGTGCTGACTCTAGCGCCGGTCGCGCAGGCGCAGGACTATCCAAACCGGCCCATACGGCTGCTCGTGGCGTTTGCGCCGGGCGGCGTGGTGGACACGGCGGCGCGTGTTCTCACCAGCAAGATGACGGAGCGGCTGGGATGGCAATTCGTCGTCGATAACCGTACCGGCGGCAACGGCTTGATCGGCGGGCAAATCGCCGCGAAAGCGCAGCCCGACGGCTACACGCTGCTGCTGGCCCACACCGGCGAGTTCGCGATCAATCAATGGATATTCAAGAACATTCCCTTTGATTACAGCAACGACTTCATCCCCATCACCATGGTCAACGACGGGCCGATGCTCGTGGTGGTCAACAGCCAGTCGCCCATCGCGAGCTTCAAGGACCTGATCGCGGCGGCCAGGGCCAAACCGGGTCAGATCAGCTACGGTACTCCGGGCTCCGGTGCGGTGAATCACCTGGCGACTGAATGGCTGGCCGCGGCCGCTGGCCTGAAGCTGCTGCACGTGCCATACAAAGGTGGCGCACCCGCGGTGGCAGCCGTTGCCGCGGGAGAAGTGCCGCTGACCGTTGCAGGGCTGCCTGGTGTGCTGCCGCATCTGGGTTCCGGCCGTGTGAAGGTGCTGGGCGTGACCACCGCCAAACGCTGGGATTTCGGCCGCGACTGGGTGCCGGCGCACGAAGCCGGATTCCCCGGGGTGGACGCGTCCATCTGGACTGGCCTGTTCGCGCCGAAAGGTGTCCCGAAGCAGATCGTGAACCGGATCTATACGGAAGTGGCGACGACGCTCAAGCAGCCCGACGTCAAGGAGCGCTTCGCCACCCTGGGTTCGGAGCCGGCCAGCATGCCGCCGGCGGACTTCGCGACGCGCGTGAAGCAGGACGCGGAGCGTTACCGGAAGATCGTTCAGGCGGTGGGCCTGGAAGTGCAGTGACGAAAAACAAAAAAACAATGGGGGTCTTGCCTTTTGCCCAGGAAAAACGCAAGACCTGAACCTTTAGTTTCTAGCCGGGGTCAATCGCCCCACACCGTCCGCAACACGCGCAGCCAGTTGCCGCCAATGATCTTGCGCACGTCGTCGGGCTGGTAGCCGCGCGCGAGCAGCCGCGCAGTCAGGTTGGGCAGCTCTTTGGGCGTGGCCATGCCTTGCGGGTAGTGGTGCGGCGGCGGCGGGTAGTTCGCCTCGCTCCAGCGCTTTTGCGTGACCTGCTGCTGAAAAAACTGCTTGGCCTCGGTTTCATTCGCTACCGGATGCATGCCTTCGTAGTAATCGATCCCGAGCGCGACGTGGTCAATGCCCGCGAGCTGAACCATGTAGTCGAGATGCTCGATGAAGCGCTCCATGGAGGGGTGCGGCGAAGCGCCGAGAAAAGCCGGGAAGCCGTTGACGCCAACCAGCCCGCCGCTGGCGGCGGCGGCCTTGATCTGGTCGTCTTTGATGTTGCGCGGTGAAGGATGCAGTGCATGGGCATTGGCGTGCGAGAACACGGCCGGCCGTGACGAGCGCTCGATCGCGTCCATGGTCGTGCGGTAGGCGGTGTGGGAGCAGTCGACGACGATGCGGTTCTCGTTCAACCGCTTGACGAGATCGACGCCGAAAGCCGATAGGCCCGCATCGGTCGTTTCCTCGCAGCCGTCGCCCACGCGGTTGCGCACGTTGTAAGTGAGTTGCACCATGCGTACGCCGAGCGCGTGATACGCCTCGACCAGATTGAGATCGTTCTCGATGGGGTCCGCGCCCTGGAAATGGAAGATCAGGCCGAGCCTGCGCGCGGCCTTGGCGCGCTCGATGTCGGCAGCGGCGCCGACGAGCATGAGATCGTCGCGCGAGGCGATAAAACGCCGCCATGCGCCCAGGTTGCGCAACGTCTCGGCGGCGGGAGCCGTGCTCCCCACCGTCGGGCAGCACGCCGTCACGCCGCCCTCGATGTACCAGTCGACGAATTCGCGGCGCCGCAAGAGCGGGCTGGTGCCGTCGATGACAATAGCCGCGGCATGCAGATCGGCGGGAGCGTCGGCGCTCATTGCGTAGTCTCGGGAACGAAGTCCGTGGAATGTCGGGTGGGCTTCTTGCAAAATTGTTTTTGAAATGAAACGCGCTGACATCGGATACTGGGGTTTTAGCATCGACGCGGCCGCGCTTCCCCCTGTTCGCGGCAATGTTTCGAATTTACCGCATTTTCCCACCCATGAGGGCGAGCGCCTTTATAATCACTCGTGCCCGCCACAGAAACAACACGGAGGAATGCAATGACGCCCAACGGTTTGCAGCGCTGCGCAGCGACGGTTGCACTGGGAATGATCGTGGCAACCGGGGCCGCCGCACAGCCCTGGCCGGCCAAACCCGTTCGCATCATCGTGCCCTTTCCGCCCGGCGGCGGGCTCGATTTTTTCGCGCGCGTGACCGCGCCCAAACTGCAGGAAAACCTCGGCCAGCAGATGATCGTCGAGAACCGCTCCGGCGCGGGCGGCATGATAGGCGCCGACGCGGTCGCGAAAGCGCCGCCCGACGGCTACACGGTGCTGTTCGCGTCGTCGGCCGAGCTTACGATCAGCCAGCATCTTTATTCCAAGATGGCGTATGACACGCTGCGCGACTTCGCGCCCGTCTCCTACATCGCGCATGCCGCACTGCTGTTCTCGGTGCACCCGTCGATCCCCGCGAAAAACCTGAAGGAGTTGATCGCCCTCGCGCGCGCCAAACCGGGCCAGCTTAACTATGCCTCCGCGGGCACGGGGGGCGTCCAGCACCTCGCGGGCGAGCTGCTCAAGACCGCGGCGAAGATCGATATCGTGCACGTGCCGTACAAGGGCGCGGGCCCCGCGGTCGTCGACATGGTCGGCGGCCAGGTGTCGATGGGCTTCACGGCCCTGCCTTCCTCGATCCAGCACGCGCGCTCCGGCCGCCTGCGGCCGATCGCGGTCACGAGCGGCAAGCGCAGCGAAGCGGCCCCCGAGCTGGCTACCTTCACCGAGCTCGGTTTTCCCACGATCGAGCTCGTCGTCTGGTACGGCGTGCTGTTCCCGGCGCGCACGCCGCCCGACATCGTCGCGCGCATGAGCACCGAGGTGAACCGCGCGGTGCACGCGCCCGATATCAAGGCGAAACTCCTGCAGCAGGGCGTCGAGGCCGTGGGCACGACGCCGGAGCAGCTCGCGAAGTTCATGCAAAGCGAGGTCGCGCGCTACGGCAAGATCATCCAGGACACCGGCGCCAAGCCGGATTGAGCGGCGCGGCATGAACCTGCCCGCGACGCTCTGGGACGAGCTGGCCGCGGCCGCGAGCGCGGTGCGCGAGCAAGCCGACCCGGCCGCCGCGCTGCGCACGATCGGCGCAGCGATGGACCGCCTGGTCAGCAGCCGCATGTTCACTTTCCTGCGCTTCGATTACGCGCGGTTTGAGATGGAGCGGCTGCATTGCACGCGTCCCGACCGCTACCCCATAGGCGCGCGCAAGCCGATGCGCAGCGGGCCGTGGAGCGAGTGCGTCATCGATCGCGGTGCAGTCTTCATTGCAGCCGGCCCGCAGGAAATGCGGGCGACGTTCGGCGACCATGCCGCGCTCGCCGCAATGGGCTGCCATTCCTCGATGTGCGTGCCGGTGCGGCACTTGGGCCGCACACTCGGGACCATGAATCTGAACGGCGATGAGGGCCGTTATGGCGAGCGCGAAGCGGCGCTCGCGCAGTTGTTCGCCGCGCTGGCGGTGCCTTCCTTCCTCACGCTCGCGCGCCGACCCGCGTGATGAAAGAAGGCCCGCGCTACCTCACGGCTTCCGACTTGCGGGGACTGGGCCTGACCACGGGCCGGGTTGCGGACGTGCTCGAAGAGGCGTTTCGCCATAAGGCTGCCGGTTGCGCCGTCATGCCGCCGATGACGTTCTTTCATCGCGAGCGCGGCCAGTGGTTCAACTCCATGGTGTGTTCGATCGCCCCCCTCGGCTACGCGGGCTGCAAGTTCCAGAGCGGCGACGCGACGAATCCGGCGCGCGGCCTGCCGTCGATCCAGGGCCTGTACATCCTGTGCGAGAGCACCGGCGGGCGCATGGTCGCGCTGATCGACGCACGCTGGCTTACCGCGATCAGGACCGCAGCCGTCGGCGCGTTGTTTGCGCGGCGCGAAGCGCGCCCCGGCGCCCGCACGCTCGGCATCCTGGGGTGCGGCCTGCAGGGCCGGCTGCAGCTCGAGGCGATCAAGTCGGTGGTACCGACGCTTGCCCATTGCCGGGCTTTCGATATCGCACCCGAAATTGCCGAGTGCTATGCACGCGAACTGGGCGGCCGCTTTGGCGTCGAGATAGAAATCGTTGCGCAGCCGGAAGCGGCGGTGCGCGGCGCGGACATCGTGATGAGTTCCGGCCCCATCCAGAAGGTCCGCGCTCCGGCGATTCAAGCCGACTGGATAGAGGCGGGCTGCCTCTTCATCTCGCTCGACCGCGATTCCTACCTGAGCGACGCCGCGATCGGGCGCATGGACATCGTCCTGTCCGACGATCGCGATGCGCTCATGCACTCGCAAGAGCACGAAGGCGCATTCCAGGCGGTAAGCCGGGTGGATGCCGATCTGACCGACATCGCGCGGCGTGGCGCCCGGCTGCGGCGCAAGCCGCAGGACCGGATCGTGGTGTTCGTGAACGGGCTGGGCATCGAGGATCTCGCCGCCGCGGTGGAAATATTCAGGCTTGCCGGCGAGAAGCAGGCCGGCACGATGCTGGACCCCGAATGGAGCTAAGTGCTGAACTGCGCGGGCGGCCGAAAAGCGAGGATGAGGCGGGGTGACTAAAGAGGTGCGTTGCCCTTATTCATTATCGCTGCGGGTTACCTGCTGAGCCGGCTGGCACGCGATCGGGCGGTGGCATCGCACGAGCCCGCCATGTGCGCCATGCGCGCCGAACGCTTTTCCACTTACGCTGTCATCCGCCGTAGCTGGTGCACCGCGGAATGATTCTTGATCCCAAGCAGCCACGGCCAGCGATAATGGTTGACGTGGTACATTCTCCGTGACTCGCCGCACCACTGCCGATTCCATGCCATCTCCGGGCCATAGAACTCAATGCGTTTTATGCGCGCTTTATCGAAAGTGCGCCGCACATAATCATGCAACAAGAGCATCGCCGGAGACAGCGAGGTGATGCGCGCGTCGTAAGCACTCTTGAGATTGACGAGCACACCATCGCGCTCGATGCATAGATCCATGGCCACCACCGCGTCGTCGAACCGGTACCGGAACACGGCAGCTCTGCCTCTGGCGCAAAAGCCTTCCAGCACAGCCCGGTAGAATCGCCCTTGTAAATTGTCGGCATCCACCGCAGTACCCAAGGCGGCCTTCCAGCCGACCGATTCGAGCTGGCCATATTCCCGAATTGCGCCAGGCATGTCGGTTTCCTCGGTAAGCACTTCCAGGGAAGGCGAAATACCGAGCCTCCTTAGCTTGTTGAATTGCCTGCGCATGTTGCGTCGCAGGTTATCGCTGCAAGTCGACCAATAGTCGCCGAATCCGCCGTGCACCGGAATGCGGTAAGTGCGTATATAGTCCAGCGTGCGAACGAATCTGGAATTGTCGGGCCTCAGATAGATGTCCGGATCCAACTGCCCGATCCCGAGCGAGAGTACCATTCCCGGCAGGCAGCGGCGCAATGCCGGCAGCAACGACTCAATGGGAATATCCCTTCGACGCAGCCAAAGGCCCAGCGGGGCCTGCGATGGCCGAAAGGTGTCCCATACGCCCAGGCCCCGATTATAAAAAATGCCCATCGCATCGACATCATTCCCGACCCGGTGGACTGCAAGTAACTCGTCCCCGCGCGCGAAGTAATCTATCAGCGGGATCACGAAAGCGGGTTCGAGCAATGGTGAGTTGCTCGATTGCGCATTTAATCCTTGCCAGGCCCGCTCAAATAAAGCGAAGTGATCGATGGGGTAAATGCTCCAGCCCCGTGATTTCTGCCGGATGTATTGCACACCGGGAGCGGCGGTATAAACGATAGGCATTGTGTCCAATTTAGTCAGGGGGCCAAACCGGCCATCGTGGATTGCTGAGGCATTCGCAAGATATGTGCCTGGAAATCGCATCAACAAAAAATGCCTCAGCATGGCCGGGATGCGGTTTTCTGTGGCAAAGTTGGCAGTGGGTATTGAATTGGGGGAAAACAATTTGACGAAGATCGGTCGGTCAATGACCAGGAATCAACATGCTGTATAGGCAGCTGTCCCGGCCAGTTGAATTTTGGCGCGAACACCAGCAATCTCTGCAATCTCCGCGATCAAGTCTTGCAATCCAACATTTTCCCTGCGAACAAGTATCCAGCGCCGGCGTATTTCTCATAAGGTGCGGCGCCCTGGCTACTGATTAACTGCGTTGTGCTCCGGGTAGTCCGCGCGCCGCCGCCGCGAGGTTCTCTTCCCCGCGCTTGCGGGCGAGGAGCCGGAAGCGGGCGCCTTCGTCCTTCGTCCTTGCTTTCGGTTCGTGCATCCTTCATCCTTTCGTCTTGTCCCCCAATCAATGTCGAGGAGCAACCCGCAATGATTCACGTGATCGCTGTCATCAGCGCAAAGCCGGGCATGCGCGACGCCATTCTGCAGGCGTTTCAGGCGAACGTTCCGGCGGTCAAAGCCGAGCAGGGCTGCATCGAGTACGGCGCCGCAGTCGATATTGAGAACGGCCCGAAGTTCCAGACGCAATACGGCGCGGACACCTTCGTGGTCATCGAAAAGTGGGAGAGCATCGATGCATTGAAAGCGCACGCGGCCGCGCCGCACATGGCGGCGTATGCGGCGAAGACGAAAGAGATGCTCGCCAGCCGCGCGATCCACATTCTGTCGCCAGCCTGAGCCGGGACGGTCGCAGTGACGCAGTGTTAGAGGCGAAGGATGCAACGATGATGTGCAAGATCGGAGTGCGGGCGCTGATAGCTGCAATGGCCGGCATCGGCGCGTGCGGACACGTCGCCGCTGCGGACGCTTATCCGACCAAGCCCGTGCGCATTGTCATCGGATTTTCTCCCGGCGGCTTCATCGATCTCACCGCGCGGCTCGTCGCCGGACCGCTGGCGGCCGCACTCGGCCAGCAAGTGGTGGTCGACAATCGGACCGGGGCGGGCGGCATCGTCGGCACGGAGCTGGTGGCGCGCGCGGCCCCCGACGGATACACGCTGACGATCGGCAGCGCCGGCACGCATGCCATCAATCAGACGCTCTATCGCACGCTGCCGTATAACGTGTTGCGTGATTTTCAGCCGGTCGCGCGGCTGTCGGATTCGCCCAACATTCTCGCCGTGCATCCGTCGCTGCCGGTGCGTTCGGTACAGGACTCGATTGCGCTGGCGCGCGCGCGTCCGGGGCAGATCATGTACGCGTCGGCGGGCGCGGGCACGTCAACTCATATTGCGGCGGTGCTCGTCGAGTATCTTGCGCATATCAAGCTCGCGCATATTCCGTACAAGGGCGGCGGTCCGGCCATTGTCGACGTGGTGGCCGGGCAGGTGCCGGTCACTTTCGGCACCGCGGCGTCGGTTTCGCCGCACACGAAAACCGGCAGGCTGCGCGGACTTGCAATCACCGGCAGCCAGCGCTCCACACTCTTGCCCGATCTGCCGACCATCGCGGAATCCGGGCTGCCCGGTTACGAAATGCTGAACTGGCTGGGGCTGTTTACTCCCGCCGGAACGCCGCGCGCCGCGGTCGACAGATTGAGCGCCGAGGCTATCCGTATCGTGCGCCTGCCGGAGGTCCGTGACCGGCTCAACGCGCAGGGTGCGGAGCCGGCGCCACTCGGCACCGACGAATTCGCGGAGTTCGTCAAAAGCGAAGTGGAAAAATGGGCGACGGTGGTCATAGCCACCGGCATGACGGCTGAATGAGGAGTCATCGAGCGGTTGGATTTCCTGTTCTTCGCAACGAAGGAGTGCCCGTGCCAGTAACTGCCGCGCTGCCGACCAACCCGATGGACGCCATCCTGCGGGAATGGCTCGCCGACCCCGACCTGACCTTGATCTGCGGCCGCTGGAGTGATGGCGGCATCATGGAGTTGATGCCCGAGGGACGCGCGACATTGTCGCAACCCCGTTACGACGGCGACTTCGCGGGGCTGCGCGATCTTGATCTGACCGGGCAGCAGCACCACATTCACCTTGATCTCAATAAATTGCCGCGGGCGGTCTATCTCGTTTCACCGAGCGTGTGCTACGGCTTCCGGCCGTCGTTCGAAGTGCGACTGTGTGCAACCGATGACGTTGCCGCGACCGCGTTCGGCCTCGCGCTCGGCGTTCGCCACCCCTATCGCGGCAACAAGTTATCCCACGCGGCGGTGCGCCGCTATCTTCGCCGCCTCGCAAATCATCGCCGCAGCAATCCCGGGGTGGTGGGCATGCGTGCCGTCGACGGACCCCTGCCGTCCACAGCGGCGCGGCGCCGGGCGGATGATTGGGCGGCCATCGGACAATGTGTTGCCGCGGAGTTCGGCGTCGACATTGTCATCCACGACGCCGAGTCGTTTACCGCCGCGATGAATGAAGTCACCGGGGTCGCCGCATGAACGCCCCGGATCGCCACGCGCACGAAGCGGCTGTCGCCGACCTTCTCAACAAAGTGCTCTTGTTCAAGGATGCCTCGCTTGTCATCTTCCGTCGCGGCGCGCTGATAGAGTTCAAGACTGAACTGCTTGATGAAAAGGTTTCGAGCTTCGAGGAGGCGGGCCATCGCTCGTGGCAAATCGGCGCGTTTACGGGGCACCATTGCCACCTCGATCTTGGCGCGGTCCGGGAGGTGCTCTTCGACGCGGAGCCGGTGAGTTGCCAGGGCGGGCGGTTGAACTACACGGTGTGGTTCTCCGGCGCGGAGGATTGCGGCAATCCGTATCGCCCCACTGCGCTGTTCTCGGTCACGCTCAACGCGCCGTATGACACCGATGGGACGCCCAAGCGCGAGATCATCGGCCAGGTGTACGCGGCGTACGACGGGCTGCGGGCATCACCGCTGGTACGCGGGAGCGAGTCTTTTCTCCAGGCACGAATCGCGTTGCGCTAGCGGGCGTCATGCGTTCGGAGTCGATTATTCCCGCGCGTTGAGAAATTCATTCGCTACGATGCCATTGAGCGCGCGGATTTGATGTAGCGCAACTTCCGATTACGCGGTGGATGTTAGCGTCGAACCATGTTTCTTACCGCACCAATCCGTGCGATCCGACACCGGCGCGAATTTCGCCGGCGCTGAACAGTGCACAAACGCCCGCATACGCCGGCCGCCGCCGGGCTGGAGCGCGCCGGCGCAAACACGACCTGGCTGGTCGTGTTGTGCCAGCTTACGCACGGCCTGACCTTCACTGCGATTCCGCTGTTGCTGCCGCTGATCCGCGCCGATCTCGGCATCAGCTTCACCGAGGCGGGCATGCTGTCCGCGGCGGCGACCTTGAGTTACGCGCTGGGACAGATACCAGGGGGCTTTCTTGCGGATCGTTTTGGCCCGCGGCGCCCGTTCTTCATCGGGCTTTTTGGCTGGTCGGTGCTGTCGCTGGGTTTCGGGCTGATACACGTTTTCTGGTTCGCGCTCGTGAGCCAGTTCGTCGCGGGCGCGTTTCGCGCGCTGATGTTCGCGCCGGGACTGGCGCTGCTCGCGTCGTGGTTCCCGCCGCAACGCCGCGCGACGGCCCTGAGCCTGTATATGGTCGGCGGCTTCGCCGGCAACATCGTGCTGGCACTCGCGGGCCCACTCCTGACCGACCTCTACGGCTGGCGCGCCGCGCTCATGCTGCTCGCGGTGCCGGGTATAGTCGCGGCGTTCGTATTCAAGGCGGCGGCCAAGGAACAGCCGCGCCGACACGCCGGGCCGCGCGTAGCGCTGTCCGAGATCGTGAGGGTCGCGCGCTACCCCGTGATGTGGGTGTGCTGCGGGCTGCAGTTCGCGCGCTTTTCGGTGGTGACCGCGTTCATCGTGTGGCTGCCGTCGCTGCTGGTGGCCGACCGCGGCTTGTCCGTGCAGACCGCGGGCCTGGTGGTTGCGATGAGCGCGGCGCTGACGGCGACGTCGAATTTGGTCGGCGGCTATGTGTCGGACCGCCTGCGCAACCCGCCGCTCGTGATCGGCGGCACGTTCGCGGTGCTCGCCTGCGCGTCACTGCTGCTGGTGACGGTCGAGTCGGTCCCGCTGCTGTTTGCCGTGATCGCGGTGAGCGCGATCTTTCTACAGTTTTACTTCGGGCCGATTTTTTTGGTGCCGGTGGAAGTGTTGGGGCCGCGCATCGCGGGTACCGCCACCGGCGTGGCGAATCTGTTTGCCAACATCGGCGGCTTCCTGACCGCCTATGCGTTCGGCGTGGTGAAGGACCAGGCGGGAAGTTTCGCGTGGGGCTACCGCGGAATCAGCGTGCTATGCGTCGCCGGGGTCGTGCTGTCGGTGGTGCTCGCGCGGGTAAGGAGGCGCGCGCTGGCCGGCGGCGACGCCGCGCCGCTCAGTCCATGGTCTTGACGTGCGCCGCCGCGGACATTTCCATTTCGCCGAGGTCCATAACCTCCTGCGGCGTGAATCCCGGCGCGACCTCTTCGAGCACAAAGCGGCCATCCTGCCAATGCAGGAGTGCTAAATCGGTGACCACGTAATTCACGCATGCTTTTCCGGTCAGCGGATAAGCGCATGCGCGTTTGAGTTTCGCGCGGCCTTTGCTGTCGGCGTGCTCCATCACAATGATCAGATCGCCGCGCCCTGAGAGCAGGTCCATGGCGCCGCCGATACCGCCTCGCTTCGCATCCGACGTGCTCCAGTTGGCGACGCTGCCGGTCTGATCCACCTCGTACGCGCCCAGGATGACGGTGTCGATTCTGCCACCGCGCGCCATCTCGAACGAAGTGACGCTGTCGAAAAAGGATGCGCCGGGCTTGAGCGAGACGAACTGCCCGGCGGCGTTATAGATATCCGGATCGACGTCGTCGCCGGTCACCATCTCGCCGTAGCCCAACACGCCGTTCTCGGCGTGCAGGATCACATCCCGATTCTGCAGGTAGTTTGAAACCATGGTGGGAATGCCCACGCCGAGATTCACATAGGTGCCGTCTTTCACCAGCGCCGCGGCGCGTTTCGCAATGCCGGCACGTGTCAGCGCCGGCTTGCCATTGTAGAGGCGCGGCTTATCGGACGGCCGCCGTTCAGGACGGCGCCAGGCTTTGCCGTCGACGACCTGCGTCGTTTTAATCACGCGTGAGACGAATATGCCCGGCAGATCGATCAACTCTGGCGGAATTTCGCCCGGCTCGACGATTTCGTCGACCTCGACGATCGCAACGCGCGCGGCCTTGGCGAAACTCGGATTGAAATTCCGGCTGCCGCCGCGGAACTGCACGTTGCCGAGACGATCCGCGCGATACCCCCTGAGGAAAGCGTAGTCCACGTGTATCGCATGTTCGAGGACATGCGGTTTGCCGTCGAACTCGCGGATCTCCTTGCCGTGCGCGATGGCGGTGCCCACACCGGTCGGCGAGTAGAACGCCGGTATGCCGGCGCCGCCGGCGCGACAGCGTTCGACCAGTATGCCTTGCGGGACGAGTTCCACCTCCATTTCGCCGGCGGCGATCTGATCCTCGCTCGCAGTGGGCGTGCCGGGCCGCACGGAAAACGCGGCAATCAGCTTTTTCACCTGTTTATTCTCGGCGAGGATCTGGCCGCGCTGCGCGCCGGGGTCGCCAAGCGAGTTGCAGACGAGACACAGGTTTTTGGTGCCCTTGTCGCGCAGGGCGAGGATCAGGCTCGTGGCGAAGCGGTGACCGACGCTGAACCCGGCGATGGCGATGGTAGCGCCATCGGGAATGTCCGCGATCGCTTCCTGCGGCGTTGCGATTGCCTTGTCCATTCATTTTCCTCTGTGGGCTGCCCTGCATACTTCTTTATACTGGCGGTTGTGCAATGTGGTGTGCGTCGCCGTCACGGCACAGGCTGGAGGATTCTACAATCAAACGGCTTATTACAACGGTGCCGAATGCGCAGGCCGTTCTATGACAGAATCGGACCATAACCTGAGGAGGAAAGCGCCATGATCAAATGGGTAAAACCGCTGCTCGCGTGCGGCCTCGGTATTGCAACGGCTGCCATGGCGCCGCATGTAGCGCTGGCGCAGGCCTTTCCAATGAAGCCGGTGCGCCTAATCATCGGTTTTCCGGCCGGCAGCTCGAGCGACGTCGTCGGCCGTCTCGTCGCGCAGAAACTGGGTGAAGGCCTCGGCCAGACGGTGGTGTTCGAGAACCGTCCCGGCGCGGGCGCCAACATCGCGGCCGAAGTCGTCGCGAAGTCGCCGCCCGACGGCTATACCCTGCTCTATGCGAATACCGGTATCGCGGTTGCGGTCAGCGCTTACGCGAAGCTCGGCTACGATGTATTGCGCGATCTCGTGCCGGTCGGGCAGGCCGCCGCCGGTCCGCATCTACTGCTCGTCAACCCGGCGCTGCCGGTGCAGTCGGTGAAGGATTTGATCGCGCTCGCCAAGTCCAAACCGCGCGGCTACAACGTGGCGTCATCGGGCTCCGGCAATTCGGATCACTTCGCCTACGAATTATTCCGCTCGATCACGGGAGCGGAGATGGTGCACGTGCCGTACAAGGGCGGCGGGCAGGCCACGGTCGATGTAATCAGCGGCCAGATCGCGGCTTATTTTTCCGGCATGGCGGGCGGCTTGCCGCACGTGCGCGCCGGCAGGGTGAAGGGACTCGCGGTGACGACAGCGCAACGCTCGCAGATTGCGCCCGACATTCCGACCATGATCGAAGCCGGCGTGCCCGGATACGAGCATGTATTGTGGAACGCTGTGTTCGCGCCGGTCGCGACACCGAGAGAAGTCGTCGCGCGGCTCGATGCCGAACTCGTCAAAGCGGTTAATGCGCCCGACGTGCGCGAGCGCTTCGCTGCACTGGGCGTCGAACCTGCGAGCAAGACATCCGAGCAGATGGCCGTCTACCTGAAAAGCGAAATCGACAAATACGGCAGGATCGTGCGTGCGATCGGACTGAAAATCGACTGAGCGAACAAATCAGCTTGCAGGTTTATGGATTTTGCCGCGGCGCGCCGCGCGGGCGCGATGTATAACGGCGGCGCCGCGCCTTGAACGCGACCTCACGCGCCTCGGTGCTCGCACCGTTCCGGGTGCACAGCTTCCGCTTTCAGTGGCCCGCCGATATGGCGACCTCGTGGGCCTTCGAGATGGAAACGCTGATCCTCGGCTGGTACGTGCTCGTCGAGACGCGCTCGGTGCTGCTGCTCACCGTGTTCGCATCGCTGCAATACACCGGGACTTTGCTCGGACCAATGTTCGGCGTGGCGGGCGACCGCATCGGCCACCGCAAGCTGTTGTGCGCGATGCGCGCGGTCTACACCACGCTCGCAACGGCGCTGATGATTTTCATTTTCATGGGCGTGCTGACACCGGTGCACGTGTTCGTCATCGCCGCGTTGATGGGGCTGGTGCGCCCGTCGGATATCGGGATACGCGCGGCGGTGGTCGGCGACACCATGCCGGGCGCGCAGCTGATGGCGGCGATGGGCATACAGCGCACCACCCAGGATTCCGCGCGCATTGCGGGCGCGCTTACCGGCGCGGGACTCGTCGCGACACTCGGCATGGGCCCGGCCTATGCGGTGGTCGCGAGCCTCTATGCGGCCAGTTTCGTGCTGACCTGGAAAGCGGGCGACGCGCACATTCCGCCGACGGCCGGCGCCATTGGCCACGAGTCGGTGCGCGCATCGCCATGGCGCGATCTCAGGGCGGGGCTCGCCTACGTTTGGAACACGCCCTTGCTGCTCGCGGTGATGTGCCTCGCGTTCCTGCTTAACCTGACCGCGTTTCCGCTGCTGACCGGGTTGCTGCCGTATGTGGCAAAGGAGATTTACGCTACCGGCCAGACCGGGTTGGGCTATATGGTCGCGGGCGCATCGTTCGGCGCGCTGGTGGGTTCGATCACGCTGAGCCGATACGGCGGCGTCATCCGTCCGGCGCGCACGACGATCATGGCGTGCATCGGCTGGTACCTGATGCTCCTGGTGTTCTCGCAATTGCAGAATCCCGCCGCCGGCATCGTGCTGCTCACGCTCGCCGGCTTTGCGCAAAGCCTGAGCCAGGTGCCGATGGCGGCGATGCTGCTGCATAACTCGGATGCGCAGTACCGCGGACGCGTCATGGGCATACGCATGCTGGCGATTTACGGCAATGTGCCCGGGTTGCTGATCGCCGGGCCGCTGATCGCGCGCTTTGGCTATCCGGTTACCGCGGCGCTGTATTGCGCGGCCGGCCTCGTGTTCGCCGTGCTGATCGCCGCGCGCTGGCGAACGCACTTGTGGCGGCGTGACGCGCCGGCGAACAGGCGCTGAAGGCGGCGGGTTTTAGGATTCAGCACTCGCGCCGGATCACGACCCGACCCGGATGCCGCGCGCTTCGAGCAGCGCTTTTATTTTCGGCTCCGGCTTCCAGTAGCCCGGGCCCTTGAGGAATTTTCCGTTCGCGTCATAAATCGGCTTGCCATTCGCGTCGAGCTTGCTCTCGTTGCTGTCCATGATGATGTCGAGCACTTCTTCCAGCGGCAGGCCGTACTTCAATGCCTCGGACCGGCAGTACACCATAATGTCGCCGAGCAGGTCGGCAATCGCAACCGCGACGTCCGCCGTACTGCCGCCGTTGTTCGCAAGCGCCACGATGTCGTCGATTTCATGCACTTCGTCGTGCAGGGTCGCCTTGAATTTGACCAGGCGATCCGCCACGTCGGCGGGTAATGACGGCGTGTCGCCGGCGGGAAGTTTGTACATCGCGTTCATGGCGGCAATGCGTTGCGCGAAGGATTTTTTCATGGCGTCGATAGTCAGGCTTGCTTGCGATTAATCTCCAGCCGTGCGTCGACCAGCGCGACGGTCTGGTCAAGCACGTCGGACTGCATGCCTTTTTGCGCCGCGATGGTTTTCACGAGACGGTCGACGCGCTCGATATTCGGCGCGCCGGCGAACAGGGCGCGCGCGGCGGAGGACGGGCTGCCGAGCGAGAGCGCGGCGTTCGCGTACTTCTCGAATGGCACGAGGTCGTTCTCGGCGGCGCCCAGCGAGATGCATAACTTGACCACCCAGTTGTAAACCGCGCGCGTTGCCTCGAGGTCAGAATGGACAGCGTCCTTGATGGAGCGCGCGGCATCTTTCTGCACGCAGCGATAGTTGCCCGCGATGAGCATGCTCCACTTCGCGAGCGGCACGAAGACCGAGTCGTGCACCTTCAGCTTGACGGGCAATTCGATCTTGCCCGCACCGGTGTCGAAGCGCACCGCGTCGACATCCGCGCCCAGTTGCCGCAGCATCGCGGTGTGCGCGTCCGAATCAAAGCGCGCCGCCTTGAAGTTGGTCGGCAGCCGCACTTGCAGCACGTTGACCTTGTCTTCAGGCGGGCGGAAGGCCTGCGGGTCGGGGCTGCACAGCGTTATCAGCTTGGGATCGAAATTGTCCCACACGGTGGGATCGGTATAGCAATCCCGGCATTTGGCGGCATCGATGCCCGGAATGCGTTTGAGGTAAGTCAGCGGCGGCATGTTCATGATCGACATGCAGGGCACTTTGGATTTGGCCACCGCATCGAGCAACTCGCGCACGCCGGGCGAGCGGTATTGCGGCTCCTGCATGGCCAGCGCGACCAGATCGTAGCCGGCCGGATCGACGCCCTGCGTGCCGCCGGCGGTCATCTTGCCGGGCAGTTTTTTGGATTTGATCTCGACCAACCCGTCGCGGCCCTTGATCGGCATGCGTATGATGGCGCCTTCGGTGTTGATCAAATCCGCTTCGGCGGGCAGGCAGATTAAATGCACCGCGTGCCCGGCGAGGGCCAACTTGGTTCCCAAGAGCGAACCATATGACGCGCCCATGATCAATATCTTGTAGGTCTTCGACATGAAACTCCTCCTGGCATTGAACCGCAGATGCGGGTGGAACCGGTGAGTCCGGAATGCGTGTCCCGTCTCTTTGCCGTCCACCGCGAGACCGTGATGCTATTCAAATCGCCCACTAAGTGCAACCGGCAACGACGGCGTGTTGAGATATTCAGCTGAAAACCCGGCAACAAACGGCGGCCATCCGCGACGTTTTTGCGGTGTTCATCGCGTCGGGTGCCCGCCTTCACGGTCCGGCGCGGTGGTGCCGGCAAGGCAACAACCGGGGGAGGGTTCGCAGTTCTTGTATAATTACGCGGCCTGTTCCCGCGTGTGTCGAAGTTTTTTGCCGTAGCGCGCGGCGCATCCACTGCTGTGCCGGCGGCGGCCCGTAC
>JANNPG010000283.1:0-1876 GCA_031399805.1 Betaproteobacteria bacterium
CTTGAGGGGTACCCGGTGGTTGCGAAATCGCAGGGGCATCGCGTGTGGCAATGCGCGTTGTGCTCGTTCGTTTACGACGAAGCGAAGGGCATGCCGGACGAAGGCGTTGCGCCGGGAACGCGCTGGGAAGACGTGCCCGCAACGTGGACGTGCCCGGATTGCTCCGCAGCCAAGAGTGACTTTCAGATGAGCGTCGTGGGCTGAAACCGCGCCTTAGCGGTGGAGTCTGGTCGACGCCGCCGGTTGCCGGCGACGAATCAACGTCATCCAGCCAGGGAAGACTTTCATGACGGGCATCGCCTCACGCATGGACCGCTTCGAGGAATCAGCCAGCGCGCGCGCCTCGCAGATCGCGCGCGACCTCGCCGCGGCCGGGCGCGATATCCTGCGACTCACCACCGGGGAGCCCGATTTTCCGACGCCCGAGCATGTCAAGCGCGCCGCCACCGAAGCGATGCGCCGCGAGGAAACCAAGTACACCAACATCAGCGGCACGCCGGCGCTCAAAGCAGCGGTCGCCGCCAAGTTCCGGCGCGAGAACGGGCTTAACTACACGGCCGATCAAATCCTGGTGGGCGCGGGCGCCAAGCAGGTGATCTTCAATGCGATGATGGCGACGCTCGAGCCCGGCGACGAGGTGCTGGTACCGCTGCCGTACTATGTCTCGTACATGGATATCGCGCGTCTGGCGGAGGGCGTTCCCGTGCCGGTTGCGTGCGCGCCCGGCAACGGCTTCAGGATGCGCCCCGCCGATCTCGCCGCGGCCATCACGCCGCGCACGCGCTGGCTGATACTCAATTCACCGGGCAATCCCGCCGGCGCCGTGTATTCGCGCGACGAGCTGAAGGCGTTCGCGACGGTGCTCGCGCGCCACCCGCGCGTGTGGGTGCTCGCCGACGACATCTACGAGCACATCCTGTTCGACGGCGCGAACTTTGCGACGCTGGCGCAGGCGGCACCCGAAATGTTCGAGCGCACGCTCACCGTCAACGGCGTGTCGAAGGCCTACGCCATGACCGGCTGGCGCATCGGCTACGGCGGCGGGCCGCAACACCTGATCAAGGCGATGGCCAAGGTACAGTCGCAAGTCACGCACGCGCCTTCCTCGATCGGGCAGGCCGCTGCCATCGCCGCGCTCGAGGGCCCGCAGGAACTGGTCGCCGAGCGCTCGCACGTGTTCCAGCAGCGGCGCGATTTCGTGGTCGCGGCGTTGAACCGCATTCCCGGCATCTCGGTGCACGTGCCGCAGGGTGCGTTCTATCTGTTCCCGTCCTGCGCGGGAGTGATCGGCCGGCGCACCCCGCAGGGCCAGATCATCGCCAGCGACAAAGACTTCGCGCACTACCTGCTGTCAGCCGAGGGCGTCGCGGTAATGGACGGCGCGGCCTATGGATTGTCGCCGTACTTGCGCATTTCGATCGCCTCGTCGATCGAGGTGCTGGGAGAAGCCTGCACGCGTATCGAAAAGGCGTGCGCCGCGCTGGTGTAGAAACGGCTATTACACGCGGGCGGCGGCGATGACCTTGCCGAGCCGCGCGATTCCTTCACGGATTTTCTCCGGAGGGACGGTGGCGAAACTCAGGCGCAGCGTGTTGTTACTCGGCGCTTCCGCGAAAAACGGCCCGCCGGGCACGTAGCCCACATTTTCCTTGAGCGCGGCGTCCAGCATCTGCGCGGCATCGATACCGGCCGGCAGGGTCGCCCACACGAACATGCCGCCGGTCGGCCGCGTCCATGATGCGCCGCGGGGAACATGATCTTCGAGCGCCTGCAGCATGGCCGCGCACTGCGCGGCATAAATTTTTCGCGTCGCGACGAGATGGCTGTCGAGAAAACCGTCCTTGATGACTTCGTACGCCATCATTTGCGTCAGCGT
>JANNPG010000286.1:0-8577 GCA_031399805.1 Betaproteobacteria bacterium
ACGTCGGCGGCGGGCGCACCGCCCCCATCCACGATCACTTGAAGGGCCGCGCGAGCGAAATCGAGTTCATCAGCGGCCTGGTGTCGCGCAAAGGCCGGGAGCTGGGCCTCCCCAGTCCGTGCAACGACGCGGTGACCGCGATCGACCGGCGCATCAACCGCGGCGAGATCAAGATGGATGCGGCGAACTTCGAACTGCTCAAGCGCGCGACGCGGCAGCAGTGAAACGCAGATCGTTCGGTGCGGCGACGCGGTCAGTGTTAGTCCACACGCCTACCGCGCCACCGCCGGTGGTGTGTCCGTTCGCGGGCGTGGATTAAATTTTTTCGTGTCACGTTCGCGCCGGGACTATGACCGCGCACGCGCCTGGCGTATCATCGCAGGGTGTTTACATAACGCTACGTGTTGCCTGTAAAAATAGCGCGCTGAAGCCGGCGCGCAACTGCGCAGCGCCGGCCACGCACAAGACCCCATGGATTTTCTGCCCATCCTGCTCGATATCCGGGCGCAGCCCTGCCTGGTAGTTGGCGGCGGCGAGATCGCGGCGCGCAAGACCGCGCTGCTGCTGCGCTCCGGCGGACGGGTCACCGTGGTTTCGCCGGTGCTGAGTCCGGCCTTCGATGCGTATCTTGCCACGGGAAAAGTGGCGCACCGCACCGCGAGTTTCAGCGCCGCGGACGTCACCGACTATGCGGTCGTCATCGCGGCGACCGACGATGACGCCGTCAACCGCGAGGTGGCCGCTGCGGCCAAAGCGCGGCGCATCCCGGTGAATGTCGTCGATCAGCCGGCGCTGTGTTCGTTCATCCTGCCCTCGATTGTCGACCGCTCGCCGCTGATCGTCGCGGTGTCGAGCGGCGGCGCGTCGCCGGTGCTTGCGCGTATGCTGCGCGCGCGCCTGGAGACCGTCATACCGGCCGGCTACGGCAGGTTGGCCGCGCTGTTCAGTTCGTTTCGCAATCACGTCAAAGCCCGCGTCAAGCCAGCCGAGCGGCGGCGCTTCTGGGAGCGCGTGCTGCAGGGCCCGGTCGCCGAACTCGTATTCAGCGGACGCAACGAGGACGCGCGCAAGGCATTGCAGCAGGCCATCGACGACCCGCGTCTCACGTTGCACGGCGGCGAGGTCTACCTGGTGGGCGGTGGCCCCGGCGATCCGGATTTGCTGACGTTTCGCGCGCTGCGCCTGATGCAGCAGGCCGATGTGGTGGTGTACGACCGCCTGGTGTCGCAGCCTGTGCTCGACCTGGTGCGCAGTGAAGCCGAGCGCATCTACGCGGGCAAGGAGCGCGCATTGCATACGCTGCCGCAGGAGGACATCAATCATTTGCTGGTACGCCTCGCCAGAGAAGGCAAGCGCGTCGTGCGGCTGAAGGGCGGCGACCCCTTCATCTTCGGACGCGGCGGCGAAGAGATCGCAACGCTGATGGACGAGGGTATTCCGTTCCAGGTGGTGCCCGGCATCACGGCCGCTGCCGGCTGCGCGTCATACGCGGGGATTCCGCTCACCCACCGCGATTATTCGCAGTCGGTGGTGTTCGTCACCGGCCACTTGCAGGACGGCAGCATGAATCTGAACTGGACAGCGCTCGCCCAGCCGCGCCAGACCATCGTGTTCTACATGGGTTTACTCGGCATCGACATTCTGTGCCGGGAGCTCGTTGCACACGGCCTTGCGCCCGCAACGCCGGCCGCGCTCATACAACAAGGCACGACTCCGCAGCAGCGCGTGCTGACCGGCAATCTCATCACGCTGCCGGAACTCGTGCGGCGCGGCAACGTGAAAGCGCCGACCTTGATCATAGTGGGCGACGTGGTGACGCTGCGCGACAAGCTCAACTGGTTCGAGCCTTCGGCGTAACGTTCAAACACTTGCGACGCGCTGGCGCCGCGCCCGGCGCGATCAGGATGGGATTTTTCGTTTTCCCAGGCCATGCTCTACCGCGAGCACCGCCGCCTTGACACGCGAGTCGACCCCGAGTTTGCGCAGGATCGCCTTCACGTGCAGCTTGACGGTGCCATCGGTGATGTTCAGAGTCTTCCCGATCAGCTTGTTACTCAGGCCCTTGGCGACCTGCTCAAGGATTTCCATTTCACGCCGCGTGAGTTCGGCGAACGATGCGCTTGGCGGCGCAACCGCGGCGCCCGCGCCGGCGTCGCTGCGCACGATGCGCGCGAGCGTGCCGAGCAATTCCTTGGCCACCGCATTCTCGCCGCGCAGGGCGGCTTCGAGCGCCGGCACCAGTTCCTCGGGTTCCATGTCCTTTAACAGATAGCCTTGCGCTCCCGCGCGCAGCGCGGCGCGCAAATCCGCGTCCTCGCTGCTCATCGTCAGCATCAGCACCGGGGCGCTGACGCCGTGCACACGCAAACTGTGCAGGGTCTCGATGCCGTTTTTTCCCGGCATCCTCATATCCAGCAGGACGATGTCCGGCTGCAACTCGAGCGCGCGGCGCACGCCCTCCTCGCCGGAGCCGACCGACGCGATCACCTCGACGCCGCGACTGCGCAGCAACCCCTCGATGCCCTTGCGCACCAACGCGTGATCGTCGATCAGCAGCACGCGCAAGTCAAACCCGCGGCGTGTGGTCGCGCGCGACGGGCGGCGGCGCGGTAAACATCAGCACGATACGCGTGCCTTCGTCGGGCTCGCTCTCGATCACGAGCTGGCCGGGCAGGCGCGCCGTGCGCTCCTGCATGATGGACAGGCCCACATGCTCACCCGCGGCGCCCTTGGTGGTCCCGGCCATACCCAGGCCGTCGTCTTCGATCAGCACGGTATAAAAGTCGTCCTCGTTGTTGAAGAGTATGCGCGCGTTGCGCGCGCCGCTGTGCTTGCGGATATTGGTGAGCGCTTCCTGAATGATATAGAACACCTGCACTTCCTGCGCGGGCGTCAGATTGAGCGCAGTGCATTCGTTCTGGAAAAACATCGCAATGCCGGTCTCCTGCTGAAACCGCTGGACCATGCCGGCAATCGCCGGCGCGAACCCCTCATCGCCGATCCGCAACCGGAAGTTTGCGAGCAGATCGCGCAGATTGGCGTGCGCCTCGTCCATCGCCTGGCGCAGGTTGTGGATCTCGCTCTCGGCGGCGCCGATGTCTTTGCGGCGCAACGACTCGCCCATCATCGTAATCTGCAAACGCATGCTGATCAGCGCCTGCGCCAGCGAATCATGCAATTCATTGCCGATCAGCGTGCGTTCCTCCATCAGGGCGAGGCGCCGCGCGTCATTGTCCAGACGCGCCTTTTCGAGCGCGAGTCCCAGATGGCGGCCGACGCTGATTAGGAGTTCGTGCATGTCCTCGCCCATCGCAGCAAGCGGCCGGTCGAGAAAGAGGTTATATACGCCGAGGATGCGATCCTGGTATTGCACCGGCACGACCACGAATTCCTGGCAATCACGCTCGAGCATCGGCCGGCCGATCAATTTCGCGCATTCGCGCGTGCCGTTTTGAACGCGTATGCCGCCTCCGGTCGCACACCAGCCGCAATGGCAGCTGCCTAGCGCCATCCGCCGGTCGCTCTCCACCACCGCGGAATCGAGACCGCGGCTCGCGATCAGTCGCGTATGGCCGTCGTCGGTCACCACGCGCACACTCGCTGCGCGTGCATCGATCAATTCGATGAAAGTATCGAGAAAGCTGTCCAGCAACTGGTCGAGACTGCCGGGTTGGCTCAAACTCGTGGCGATCGCGTACAACACGTCAAGCGATTGCGTCTTGCGCGCGAGGCGTACCCTCTGCGCGTGATCGCCCGCGCGGCTGTTCGCAGCCGGTTGTCCGGGGACGCCGCCTTCACCCTGTTTCGTCATTACGCAGCGGCGCTGACGCGGCCGCTCTATTCGCTGACGGCCGGCCCCACCAGCCCCTTGCGCGTCAATGCGCCCGTTGCCGGCAGCTTGTGCGAGGGATCGTTGGGGTTGATGAAAATAAACCGGTTCTCACCCGGATTGATCTCGACGAAATCCAGAGTCGCGCCCGTCAACAGCTCTACGCTGCCCGGGGATACCAGCACGTTGATGCCCTGCGACACCGCCAGCTGATCGCCGTCGGTCTTGTCGTCGAGGCCCATGCCGTATTCGATCACGCCCTTGCCGTCGAGGCGCGCCGCAAGTCGCAGATAGACCTCCGTGCCGCCGGATGGTTGGGAGGATTTGAGTATTTGCGCGGCGGCCTCGGGAGTTATGTTGATCATGACTATCCTTTAAAACGCCCTGCCAGCGCCCGTTCCGGCCGCGGCGCACGCGTGTGTCATCATGTCAGGCGCTCTTGGCGAAATCCATGCGCGGTCGGCGGTCGATTTTAGAGCGGCGGACAAACTCCACGAAACGCGCCGCCCAATGATGGCTGCCGACATCGCGCAGGTGCGAATACGATGCTAACAGGTTCTTGTAAACAATGCCGTCACGGCGGCCATCGATCCCATGGCCGCGCTCCACGTGGTAGGCGAACTCGACATCCGGCGGCAGGTTTTCCACGCTCGAATAGTGAAACTCATGGGCGCGTATCAACGCCGCCCCCGCCGCCCCGGCGCGCGGCCACCGGCATAGACCGGTCTCGCGCAGATGTACGTAGCCGCGACCGACGGGACGTCGATGCATCACGATATCCGCCGGTATCACCCCCACCATTGCGGCCGAGCGCCCGTTCCATTCGATGCCGCGCGCGAGATACATGAGCCCGCCACATTCGGCATACGCCGGCATGCCGGCTTCGATTGCGGCATGCACTGCGCGGCGCAATTTCTGATTTGCCGACAACGCGTCCATATGCGTTTCCGGAAATCCGCCGCCGATGAATAGCCCGTCGACCGCGGGCAGCGCCGTGCTGCGCAATGTGTCGAAGCTCACCAGTTCCGCGCCGGCGGCCTGCAGGGCGTCGATGTCGCCCGCATAGTAAAAACCGAATGCCGCGTCACGCGCGATGCCTATGCGTACCGGCGCGCCTTGCGTCGCGCCCTGCGCCGGCGGCGACGCAGGCAACCCAGTCGCCTGTGCGGCGAGCGCGAGCAACCGGTCAAGATCGACCTGCGCGGCGACGCAGGCGGCGATGGCATCGACGCGCGCGCGCGCGGCCTGCGCCTCATTGCTCGGAACCAGACCGAGATGGCGCTCGACGATCGCCAGGCGTTCATCGCGCTGGATCGCCCCCACCACCGGCACGTCGGTGTAATGCTCGATCACCGCGCGCAGTTTCGCCTCGTGGCGCGGGCCGCCGAGTTGATTCAGGATCACGCCCGCGATGCGAATGTTGCGGTCGAAAGCCTGATAGCCGAGGATGAGCGGCGCAATGCCGCGCGTCATGCCGCGCGCGTCGATTACCAGCACCACCGGCGCGCCGGTCAGCGCGGCCATCGCAGCATTACTATTGCTGCCGTCCAGGTCGAGGCCATCGTAGAGGCCCTTGTTGCCCTCGATGACCGCGAAGTCGGCGCCGCGCGTGCGGCGCGCGAATTCGTCGCGGATTTCGTCCTCGCCCATCAGATACGAGTCCAGGTGGTAGCAGGGCCGGCCGGCCGCGAGCCCCAGCCACAGCGGATCGATGTAATCGGGCCCCTTCTTGAAGGGCTGCACGGCCAGTCCGCGCGCACCAAGAGCGGCGCAAACGCCGATACACACGGTGGTCTTGCCCGACGATTTGTGCGCCGCCGAGATAAAAACGCGCTTCATGAATTTCCCGCGGATCCCGGGGCGACGTCGCCGTCCGCCAGGCTGCGCGGCAACAACGGCAGCACCTTGAGCGCCACCGCAGTAATCGCCAGCGCGAGCGCCACCCCGCCGGCGCCCAGCGCCACTTCCGGCAGGCTCGGGACGTAAGATGCGACGACGCCGTCGAAAAAGCTGCTTGTGACTTGTTTGCCCGGGAATATGACCAGCGGATAAGCCTGGCCGCCGATAATGATCACATAGAGTTGCGCCAGGCCGCCCGCAATCACGCACACCGCCGCTGCCGCAACGACCTGCCGCGACCGGCTCCATACCGGGTGAAACAGCAGCGCCAGCGGCAGTATGCCGCCGATCAGCACCTGGCCCAGCCAGAAGAGTGCAGTGTAGATGCCGCCATCGACGAGAATGAAGTGTTCAAAGTCGTGCTGGCGCGTGAAATACAAATTGGTCAGGTGATAAATCAAAACGAAATACATGACCGCCGCGACAAACTGACCGAGTAGCGATTTCAACCGCAGCACCATGACGTCGCCCAACGGACGGCGGTCGCCGCCGCACGCGGCCATCAGCACCAGCATGAATACCGCGAGGCCGAACGCAAACGACATGACGACGAACAGCGGCGCGTAGAGCGCGCTGTCATAGGCCTCGCGCGCGACCAGAAAACCGAATATCGAACCGGTGCCGGTGGTGAGTATCAGCCGCCACAGGAACGCGAGCACACCGAGCGGCTTCGCGTAGTCGTTCATGCGCCGCTCCAGCATCACCCACAGGTACGCGGCCACGATCATGATGAATCCGGTGTAGAGAAAAATATTCCAGGCGAATACCGACTTGAAATTGTAATGCGTCATGGCGACGATCAGCCGGTCGGGTCGTCCGAGATCGAGCACCAGCACCGCCAATCCGCCGACGAGCAGCGTGATCGCAAGCAGGCCCGAGAGCCGCGCCAGCGGCTTGTAGAGTTCGCGCCCGAATACCGATGCGAGTGTAGCGACATTGAGCGCGCCCGACGCGGCCAAGATCAGGAACACCGCGAATACATGCGGCGTGCCCCACACGATCTGATTGCTCATGCCGGTCACGTAATGACCCTCGTGCTCCATGTACCAGGCAGCGCCGAGGCCGCCCGCGACGACCACTCCGAAGAGCGCAAGCAGCGCGAAAAACCGCGCGCCGCGGCCGTCGATCTCGCTGTAATGAATAGTCGCCATGCTTTGCTAGAGCCCCTGGTAACGCACGCCAGTATTCAACGCGAGCTGCGCCCGCAACTGGCTCGATGCTTCTTCGCGCAGGCGCCGACTGAGTTCGCCGGCGCCCTCATTGAGGTCGCCAAACACCATCGCTTTGCCGCCGTCCGCGGTGCACGCCTCGACGCAGGCCGGCTGCTCGTCACGATCGATCCGATGCACGCACAGCGTGCACGACTCGACCGTGCCCTTGCCGCGTGGCACGTCCGGTTGCTGGCCGCTGACCGCCTCGTGTATGAACGAGCGCGCGCCATACGGGCAGGCCAGCACGCAATAACGGCAGCCGATGCAGGTATGTTTGTCCACCAGCACGATGCCGTCCGCGCGTTTGAACGACGCGCCGGTCGGGCACACATCCACACACGGCGGGTGTTCGCAGTGCTGGCACATGAGCGGCAGCGTCTGTGCGTGGCCGGTGCGTTTATCGGTCAGGTTTACCTTGCGTATCCACTGCGCGTCGGTCGCCGGGCGGCCGTTCCCGGTCACGCCGTTCTCGGTGTGACAAGCGGTGACGCACACCTCGCAATCCGTGCAGCGCGTGGTGTCGATCAGCAATCCCCAGCGCTTGAGCGTGGAGGCGGCTTCCTCCGGCGAACGCGCCTGCGCCAATTCAATCAGCCTTAATCCCGGCGTGATTGCCGCGCCGGCCAATGCCGCCACCCCCAAACCGAGAAAATCGCGTCGCTCGAAGCTCATGGCGCTTTGCCCCCAATCCGGGCAGGCGCAACGGGCTTATGCGCACTCGCCGCTACCCGCGGCGATGGCGAATGGCATTCGAAGCAATCCATGCGAACCGCGGCGTAGGCATGGCAACTCTCGCAGAACCCGTCTTTGCCCAGCACGCTGTTGGTCTTGGGGTTCGCATGGCAATCGATACAGTTTTTCAGACTGTGCCGGCTGGTGCGGATGCCGCGATGCACGGTCGCATCGCGCTGGTGCAGAATCATGTTCATATGGTCGCGGCGCATTTCAGCGACCGGCTCGACGCACTGCCCGGGTTTTTCAATCTTTACCGTGGGCGCAAGCCGGCTGTCCGCGGCGGCCGCCAGGCCCGCCATGATCAGCACGATGACCGACGCGCCGACGGCGCAGGCTCGCATGTCGCGTTTGGATGTCACGGGCGGGGACTAGTGGTTTCCCATGCCCATTTTGATGTAGCCGGTCGGGCACACGTCGGCGCAGATATGGCAGCCGATACACAGGCTGTAATCGGTATAAACGTAGCGACCCATCGTGGACTCCGACTTGGGCGTGCGCTTGACCGCCAGTTGCGGGCAGTAGATCACGCAGTTGTCGCATTCGAAACACATGCCGCAACTCATGCAGCGCTTGGCCTCGGCCACCGCCTGCTTGTCATCGAGGCCCGTCATCCGCTCGGCGTAGTGGCCGAGCACTTCCTCGGCGGACGGACCGATGTCAGTGCGTTTGGTGCGCTCCTGGTACGGGTAATGACCGAGGAACAGCTCGTCGGACTGGCAGACTTCGGAGGCGCCGCGGTCTTCGTAATTGTGCACGGCGAATCCGCCCACCGCCTTGCCGTCAAGTGACGTTCCGCGCACGCCGCGGTCGATCTCGCGCATAGCCGCGTCGTTCACCGGCGCGAATGACGCGGGCTCGAGGTTCACTTCGCGCAGTTTGTCGAGCAGGTTGAAGTGATGAACG
>JANNPG010000348.1:0-4396 GCA_031399805.1 Betaproteobacteria bacterium
AGCCGGCAAGCCGCTGCTGATCATTGCCGAAGATGTCGACAGTGAGGCGCTGGCGACGCTGGTGGTGAACAATCTTCGCGGCATTCTCAAGACTTGCGCCGTCAAAGCGCCTGGCTTCGGGGATCGTCGCAAAGCAATGCTTGAAGACATTGCGATCCTCACCGGCGGGACCGTCATTGCCGAGGAAGTTGGCCTGTCGCTCGAGAAAGTTACGCTGAATGAGTTGGGCCAGGCCAAGCGCATCGAGATCGACAAGGAAAACACCACGATCATTGACGGCGCCGGCGATACCAAAGCGATAGAAGGCCGCGTTAAGAGCGTGCGCAAGCAGATCGAAGACACGACCAGCGATTACGACAAAGAAAAACTGCAGGAACGCGTTGCCAAGCTCGCCGGCGGCGTAGCGCTGATCAAGGTTGGCGCTGCGACCGAAGTCGAAATGAAAGAGAAGAAGGCACGCGTGGAAGACGCGTTGCACTCGACCCGCGCCGCGGTGGAAGAAGGCATCGTTGCCGGCGGCGGCGTGGCGTTGCTGCGGGCGCGTTCCGCCTTGGTCAATCTTAAGGGCGACAACCACGATCAGGAAGCAGGTATCAAAATCGTGCTGCGCGCACTGGAAGAACCCCTGCGCTGCATCGTCGCCAATGGTGGTGACGAGCCGTCGGTGGTGCTTAACAAAGTCATCGAGGCCAAGGGTAACTATGGTTACAACGCACAGACCGGCCAGTATGGTGATCTGATGGAGATGGGCGTTTTGGACCCGACCAAGGTCACGCGAGTTGCCTTGCAGAATGCTGCGTCAGTGGCCGGCCTGATACTCACGACCGACGCGATGGTGGCAGAATCGCCGCAAGAAGAATCCGGCGGCGGCATGGGTGGTGGTATGGGTGGGATGGGCGGTGGTATGGGTGGGATGGGCGGCATGGGCATGTAACAAGATCGCACGCGCTAGCCGTTCGCCGTCCCCGGACGCGACCCGGATTACAGTTCCGAAAGAAAGCCCCGTTTATGCGGGGCTTTTTTTGCGTTCGGCGCGCGCAACTCCTATGAATGACGCCCAACCATCCCCACGGCTGGCTCGTGCCGAGCCGCCCTGAAACGTCCTGCACACATCTGGCACCGCTGAGTTGCCACCTTCCGAATCCCCGAAGTCTGGTGTAAAAAAATCCGACACCGCCGAGTATCAAGCTCGAATTGATTGCAGCTTTGCGGTGAAGATCGCGTAGCATGTTCCTGAGCCCACCACTCTCGCCCTGCTGGGTCTGGGTCTGTTGGGTCTGGGCTTTCGCCGCAAGGCCTGATTGCGAACGAGTTTCTAAAAATTAAAAAAAACGGTGGCTGCTGGCCACCGTTTTTTTGGCCGGTCGCAAAGTCGTATCGCCGATAGCGGCAGCATGCATAAATGCGAAAATCCTCTGTTTTTTCCTGTTAGCAGGAAATTTACGGCAGAGTAGGGTTCGCGGTAGACTGCACCCACCGCCACGTATACTGTCGTTGTGTGAATACTAAAGTGCATTTAACCGCCTTATATTACGAATGGAGATCCGGCATATGAAAACAATCGCGCAGTCGGACAGACAGTCGCTGTGGGCCGTTTTGGGCATCGTCGCCGTAGTGTTCGCGGGATGCGCGAACATGCCGGCAACGAAGAATGTTCAGGTGACACTCAGTGGCAGTCAGGAAGTTCCGCCGGTGACGACGGCGGCGAAGGGGTTCGGCACCATTACGGTCGGCGAGGACAAGTCGGTCAGCGGCAATGTCACGACGGCCGGTGTCGTCGGTGTCGCGGCGCACATCCATGACGGCGCGGCGGGCAAGAACGGCCCGGTGATCATTCCGATGGTTAAGACTTCCGACAACACATGGTCGGTCGTGGCGGGCGCGAAGTTCACGGATGCGCAGTATGAAAACTTCAAGGCCGGCAATCTTTACGTAAATGTGCACAGCGCGGCGAACAAAGGCGGCGAGGTTCGCGGCCAGATTAAACCGTAGTCATCGCGGGACGGGCGGTAGCCGTTACCGCCCGTGCGTCCGGTCCCGCCGAGTATTGATCCGAAGCGGGGTTAAGAATGAGAATGATACTTGCAGGATGGGCTATCGCGGCGATCGCGCTCATGCCGCAGTTCGCCGCAGCGCAAAGGTACCCGGAAAAATCGATCCGCTTCATCGCGCCGTACCCGCCTGGCGGCAGCACCGACATGTTGACGCGCACGCTCGCGGCAAAACTGACCGAATCTCTGGGGCAGCCGGTGATTGCGGACAACCGCCCGGGCGCCGGCGGCAACATCGGCGCGGACATCGTGGCCAAATCCGCGCCCGACGGCTACACCATCCTGCTCGCGCCCGTAAGCCCGATGGCGATCAACGTCAGTCTTTACGGCAAGAAGCTCCCGTTCAATCCGGAAAAAGATTTTGCGCCGATCACGCTGGTGGCCAAAGTGGCGCTCGTGATCGTCGTGAATCTCGGCGTGCCGGCGAAAACGCTGCGGGAATTCATAGCACTGGCCAAATCCCGGCCCGGCAAAATGACTTACGGCTCGTCGGGCAGCGGCAGTTCCAATCATCTGACCGGCGCGATGCTGATGAGCGCAGCACGCCTCGACATGGTGCATGTCCCGTACAAAGGCGGGGGACCGGGCATGATTGCACTGCTCGGCGGCGAGATCGATATGATGGTGGCGCAGATACCTTCGAGCAAACAGTTGCACGTCGCCGGCAAGGTGCGCGCGCTCGCGGTGTCGGGCGCCCAACGCTCACCGGCCCTGCCGGAAGTGCCGACGATGATCGAGTCGGGACTGGCGGGCTTTGACGCGACGTCGTGGTATTGCGTCGTCGCGCCCGCGGGCACGCCGAAAGCCATCATCGACAAACTCAATGCCGAAATCGTGAAAGCGCTCAATACACCGGAGATGCGCCAGCGGCTCGCCGACGAGGGCGCCGAGATCGCGCCGACGTCGCCGGCGGAGCTTGCGCGCTTCGTGCACGCCGAAATCGCCAAGTGGGCGAAAGCGGTGAAAGATTCCGGCGCGCGGGTTGACTAGTGCGGCAAGCAGCGAAATTTCGTTTTTGACGCGGGGACCGGCATGCTGATATTTCGCCAGTTGTTCGACGCGCAGTCTTCGACGTACACGTACCTGCTTGGCGACAGCGACGGCGGTGAGGCGATCCTCATCGATCCGGTTTTCGAACAAGTGCGGCGCGACGCCGCGCTGGCGCACGAATTGAACCTGCGTTTCTTGTGGACGCTCGAGACGCACGTGCATGCCGATCATGTCACCGGCGCGTGGCTGATGAAACAGCGTGCCGGCAGCCGGATAGCGCTTTCGGCGCACAGCGGCGCCGCGGGCGCAGACCGCTTGCTCAAGCATGGCGAGCGGATAGCTTTCGGCAGGCGCCATGTCGAGGTTCGCGCGACACCCGGCCACACCAACGGGTGCGTGACCTACGTGCTCGACGACATGAGCCGCGCGTTTACCGGCGACTGCCTGCTCATTCGCGGCAGTGGACGCACCGACTTCCAGCAGGGCGATCCGCGGCGCATGTTTCAATCGGTGCGCGAGCAGATTTTCGCGCTGCCTGCCGCGTGCCTCTTGTATCCCGGCCACGATTACCGCGGCGTGACGGTGACGAGCGTCGAGGAGGAGCGGCGCTTCAATCCGCGTCTGGGCGGCGACATCGGTGTCGATGATTTCGCCGGCTATATGCATAACCTCGGCTTGCCGCATCCCAAACAGATCGATGTCGCGGTGCCGGCGAATCTTCAGTGCGGCAGCCCGCCGGCGCGCAACCCGGGAGCGCCGACCCGCAGTGGGCGTCGTTGACGTTCACGTTCGGCGGCATCTGGGAAATCGAGCCGCACGCGCTCGAGGAAATTGAAGGCCGGGTGCAGATCATCGACGTGCGCGAGCCTGCCGAATACTGCGGTGCGCTCGGGCATATCCGCGGCGCCAGACTCATCCCCATCGGCGAACTGAATGCGCGCGCCGCCGAGATCAGCCGTGACAAGCCCGTGGTGGCCGTGTGCCGTTCCGGCGCGCGCTCCGCGCAAGCCGTGGTGATGCTGCAGAAAGAGGGCTTGCGCGACGTCGCCAACCTGCGCGGCGGGATGCTGCGCTGGCGCGCCGAGGGCTGTGCGGCCGAAGGCGAGGGGACGGGCTGACGTCCCTCACCTGGCGGCGCGTGGACGGGCCGCCCGCGCTAGTCTCCGCCGCAGGCATCGAGCAGGATGTCGACGGCGGTGGCTGGCATGCCGCCGAGAAACGCTTGATACGCG
This sequence comes from Betaproteobacteria bacterium, assembly GCA_031399805.1. Classification (GTDB taxonomy): domain Bacteria; phylum Pseudomonadota; class Gammaproteobacteria; order Burkholderiales; family SG8-41; genus PALSA-1004. The sequence goes on from JANNPG010000348.1 coordinate 4,274, forward strand.
GCAAGATTGGCGCGCGCCGCCGCCGCGCGTGAGGCGGCCGGAATTCCGGTATCAGGCGCAGGTGACAAGCGTTCAAGCATGTCCTGTTCGATGCGTTCGGCGTCGAGCTCGATGCGTTTGATC
>JANNPG010000370.1:0-1997 GCA_031399805.1 Betaproteobacteria bacterium
GTCACGCCGGCGCAATTTATAGCGGCGTTGGCCGCGGCGCCGCGCTGAACGTCGTTAAGTCACCCGCCGGCCGGGGCAATACACCAACGCGCGGCGCGCCGTGCCGGCAGGATCATCGTTCTCTGCGCTATTCGGCGACCAGCCATCTTGCGCGCTGTTCGCCTTCGCCATCCTTCGCCAGCACCGTCCACAGCCACGCAAGTATTTCCCGTGCCGCAGCCTCGAAACCGAACGGCGGATTCGCAATCAGCATCCCGCAGCCGCGCACGCTGCCGCTGACGCCCAGGTTGCGCACCGCAAGTTCGAGCTGCAGAATTTTACGGATGCCGGTTGCCGCCACGCGCCGCTCGAACGCGCGCATCGCGATCGCGTCCATCAACGGATACCACAACGCGTAGACGCCTGTTGCGAATTTCCGGTGCGCCTCGACTAAGCCGTCGGTCAGGCGCTTGAATTCCTGCGCGCGGTCGAACGACGAATCGACGAACACGAGGCCGCGCCGCTCGGGCGGCGGCAGAAAAGCCTTGAGCGCCTGGTAGCCATCGAGCAGATGCACCTGAACCTGGCGGTCTTTGGCGAAGTGCTTGGCGAGCGTTTCGCAGTCTTTTTTGTTGAGCTCGGTCAGCGCCAGGCGATCATTCGCGCGCATGAGCCCGCGTATGATGCGCGGCGAACCCGGGTAGAAGTTGAGCCTGCCGTCCGGATTTTCCGCGCGCACGGCGTCGAGGTACGGCGACAATTCCGGCGGCGCGTCCTGGCGCCCCCAGACGAGCGCGATGCCGTCTTTGTATTCGGCGTTTTTGCGCGCCCATTCGTGGGTGAGATCGTAGCGCCCGATGCCCGCGTGCGTGTCGAGACAGAAGAACGGTTTATCCTTCTTCGCAAGTGCAAGCACGAGCTGGGCGAGCAGCGCGTGCTTGAATACGTCGGCAAAGTTGCCGGCGTGAAAAAGGTGTCTGTAAGCGAGCACTTAAGGGCGGGATTCGGGATTCGGTTGAAAAGCGCTAAACCTCTATATGCTGCATCCTGACTCCTGCATCCTGCCCTATTTCACGCCGAATTTTGCGCGATAGTGCTTGCCGAGCATCTTGCGCGTCTGCTGATTGAAATTCGGATTAAGCGCAAACGGATTCCTGCTCTTCACCGGCGCCGGTGTCGCGCGCTTCGGCGGCTTGCGTAGCGATTGTTTTGTCATGGGTGCCATTGTTGTGGGCCGGTGCGCAGTATGCGCCATTTCGTGCGCCGCGCGGGCGCGGCGGCCGGCTGACCGCATGATATTATCGCGTCATTCGCATGCCAGAACGAAATCAATCTCGTCGCGCCGGGTTTCCCGCGCCGATCCTGCAATGTCCCGATGCTGACATCACCCGCGACCGCCGGTAGCGCCCGATGACCCTCGGCAGATCGCTATTGGGTATTGTGGTGCCGGCCGGCGTGCTGACCGCCGCCTGGTTCCTCGCGCCGCGACTAGCCGAACTGCCGGCGTCGCTCGCGGGCCTCAAGGAATACACCGCGTACGCGGCGCTTGGCCTGGGCTTGGTGGTGAGCCTCGCGTTCAGGCGCGGACGCGTCGTGCTCGCCCTCTTGGTGCTGGCGCTCGCGTACGCGAGTTACGCGCCGCTCGTGCACGATGCGCTTGCCGGCTTCCGCTCGCGCACGGTATTCGTCGCATTGAGCGTATTCGTGCCGCTCAACTTCGCGGCGCTGTGCCTCTTGCCGGAGCGCGGCCTCTTCAACAGTCACGGCATGCAGCGCCTCGGTGTGCTCGTGCTCGAAATCATTTTCACGCTGTGGATGGTGTTTGCGGTCAATCCGGCAATGACCACGTGGGCTTACGGGCCGCTGTTCGAAACAACGCTCTTTGCGGCGTCGCCCATTCCGCAGCTCGGGCTCGCGGCGATGGTGCTCGGCTTGGTCACGATTGTCGTGGCGTGTGTCATCCAGCGCACGCCGATCGACCTCGCCTTTGCCGCCGCCGCGGTCGCATTCGGCATCGC